>JBFHGI010000030.1:0-10759 GCA_041583175.1 Pseudorhodobacter sp.
GCGGCACAAGCCAAAGCCGAAGAAATTGCCAAAGCAGAGGCCGACGCAATCGCAGAGGCGCAAGCAGAAGCAGAGGCCCTTGCCAAAGCAGAGGCTGACGCCGCCGCTCAAAGCGAAGCGGAAGAAGATACCGCATCGGATGACGCGCTGCTGGCTTCTTTCGCGGGGGCCTTCGACGATGAGGACCAAGCCCCCGATGGCCGCTTTGACGATGATGCCGAAGCCGGTACTGACCCGCTCACCTTCAATGATGTCGCGGGCAACGATGCCGATGGCGACGATACGCTGATGGCCTCGCTTGCCGCCGCGATGGCGGATCCTGCGCCAGAACAAGCCGAGGCAGAGCCGGTCACGGATGGGATCGCCGACGTTTTCGACACTGAGGACGATACCCAGGATCTCGCTGATCTCGATGGCGCCACAGAGGATGACATCGCCGCAGAAAGCGATCGTGGCGAAGCAGACGCAGGCACTGACGCCGATGCCGAAAGCCTCGACCTGCCTAAACCCCTGTCATTTGGCGAGGATTTCGCGCAGGACATCGGGGAATTGGACGCAACATCCGACGCCGCCCCGCAAGATGACGCCCCTTCGGCTGACGCAAGCAAGGCACCCGAAGCACCCGTTTCGGGAACGGGAGAAAAGCTGCAACGCGCCCGCGCACGGGTCATCAAGATCCGCCGCGTCGGCGCTTCTGCAGATAAGCCTGCTGTCAATCCCTCCGATGCTGCAGCCCTGTCGCCGGAAGCCGAAGCCGATCTGATGCGCGAATTGGCCGAAGCGCGGGGCGAAGAGCCCGCCCCGACGCCAGCACAAATCGAAGCAGAGGCAGAGGTTCCTGCCGATGCAGAAGCCGCCCTTGCCAAAGCCATCGGGGATGCGCCAGAGGCCGATCAGGACAGTGCCGGAAAGGCCAAGGAAGAAACCGGCGCAGCACCCGTCATGCCGGTTCGTCCGCAACGGCCAGACCGCCGTATCACGCCCAGCCGCCGTACCCCGGATGAGGATGCGGATGCGTCGGTAAAACGCCTGATGGAACAGACCGATACCGAGTTTCAAGGCACCGAGAACCGCCGCCGCCTGTCCGCTATTGCCCATCTGAAAGCCGCCGTCGCCGCAACCGTGGCTGATCGCAAATCGGGCAGAAGCAAGGGTCCAAGCGAAGAAACCCGTATGAACCCCTACCGCAATGATCTGGAACGGGCCGTCCGCCCGCGCAGCACGACCACCGCTCCCGCCCCTGCGGGAGAGCGTCCGGCCCCGCTTATGCTGGTGTCCGAGCAACGGATCGATACGCCGCGCGTCAAGCCGAACCCGTCGCAGACCCATATCACCCCCGTGCGCCCGCGCCGCGTGCCCGTCGGCAATCTGGCCGTGACCGATGACGACGAGGATGATCATGCCTTCGAGGCCGCAAGCGATGGCTCCGATGCCAACAACATCTTCGGCGCAACGGTCAGTTTCGCCGACTATGCCGAGAAACTGGGCGCTGAATCGCTTTCGGACATGCTGGAAGCAGCAGCAGCCTATGCGGCCCATATCGAAGGCAAGTCAGAGGTAACACGCCCTAAACTGGTGGCACATGTGAAATCCGCCCAGCCCGACCTGATTGCCGACCGCGAAACCATGTTGCGCAGCTTTGGCACCTTGCTGCGCGAGGGCCGGATCGAGAAAGTCCGCCCGGGCCACTTCACCCTGAGTGAAAACGCCCCGATCCAGTCGGAAGCGCGCAAGGCCGCTGAAGGCTGAGGAAGACCAGCTTGAGAGAAGAAAGGCCGAGGAATCTATCCTCGGCCTTTTTCGTTATGCATCTTTGTCTTTTGCGGCATCGGGGTCCGGCTTCCCGACGCCGAGAAACACGAATTTGAACGGCAGCATCCACAGAAATCCAAGGAAAACATAGATAAAGAATTCCAGCCAGAAAGGCGGCCGGTCAAACAGCGAGATGACAAACAAAGCGGCCGCGATGTAAAGCGGCAGGCCGACCAGCAACAACAGCAAAGACCAACGCCGCCGCGCCTTGTAGGAAAGTTTCATCGTCTGTCCTCTCTGTCGCATCGCGCCCTGTTTCGCGCGGCCCGAAGATCAATCCGCAAAGGGATCGGTGACCAGAATCGTATCATCCCGCTCCGGGCTGGTGGACAGCAGGGCGACCGGACATTGAATCAATTCCTCGATCCGCCGCACATATTTAATCGCGGCCCCCGGCAAGTCGGCCCAGGATCGCGCACCTGCGGTGTCCTCGGTCCAGCCTTCCATTTCCTCATAGATCGGTGTGCAGCGGGCTTGCTGGTCGGCGGCGGTGGGCAGGTAATCCAGCCGCTTGCCGTCCAGTTCATAGCCCACGCAGATCTTGATGGTGGGAAAGCCGTCCATCACATCCAGCTTGGTCAGGGCAATCCCCGTCACGCCAGAGGTCGCGCAGGTCTGGCGCACCAGCACCGCATCGAACCAGTCGCAGCGGCGTTTGCGACCGGTTACGGTGCCAAACTCATGCCCACGCTCGCCCAGACGCTCGCCATCGGCATCGTGCAATTCCGCCGGAAACGGGCCTTCGCCGACGCGGGTGGTATAGGCTTTCACGATCCCCAAAACGAAATCAATCGCCCCCGGCCCAAGGCCGGTGCCCGTGGCCGCCTGCCCCGCAATCACGTTGGACGAGGTCACAAACGGATAGGTGCCGAAGTCGATATCCAGCAGCGCGCCTTGCGCCCCCTCGAACAAAATCCGCTTGCCCGCGCGCCGTGCCTCATTCAGCACTTTCCACACCGGCTGCGCATAGGGCAGCACCTGCGGCGCGATCTCGCGCAATTGGGCCAGCAGCGCATCACGGTCAATCGGCTCCAACCCGAGGCCACGGCGCAGCGCGTCGTGATGGGTCAGCAAACGGTCGACGCGCAACTCCAACGTCGCTTCATCGGCCAGATCGGCCACGCGGATGGCGCGGCGGCCAACCTTATCTTCATAGGCTGGCCCGATGCCGCGCCCTGTCGTGCCGATCTTCGCCACACTGGTCTGACCTTCGCGCGCGCGGTCCAACTCACCATGCACCGGCAGAATCAACGGCGCATTCTCTGCAATCATCAGATTCTCGGTGGTGATCTCCACCCCCTGCGCGCGCAGCTTTTCGATCTCGGTCACCAGATGCCACGGGTCCAACACCACGCCATTGCCGATGACAGACAGCTTGCCACCGCGCAAGATGCCGGAAGGCAGCAAGGACAGCTTGTAAACCTTGCCATCAATGACCAGCGTATGGCCCGCGTTATGCCCGCCCTGAAAGCGCGCGATCACATCGGCGCGTTCCGACAGCCAGTCTACGATCTTGCCTTTTCCCTCATCGCCCCATTGGGCGCCGACGACAACGACATTGGCCATGCTGATGATCCCTTCACTTGGTCCAATTGAAACCGATTGGGGTATAGCTGTGAAGCACGGCGGGTGAAACCACTATTTCACTCTGCTGCGAAGCGCGTTGCACAGCCCCATGGGCAGGCTGGCCTGAATGCTGTCGAAAATGCCTGATTCATGCTATGAGAATCACATTGCCCCTATTTCAAAGGACAAGTTTTAATGGCCAAAGATAGTAAGAAAGAAGCCAGCGCAGCCGCCAAATCCCTCAAAGCCGCCCGCGAAGCCATTTTCAACATTCGGGTCGAGGTCGGGGACGGCAAAGCCGGCAAAGAGCTTGGCAGTGTCATCACGGATATCCAGAAATGCGAGATGGCCTTTTCAAAGACCCTCAAAGCCCTTCCGGCCGCCGCCGCCAAAGACAGCAAGAAAGACGCCGACACCGCGCAAAAGGAATTCAAGGCCGCGCGAGAGGCAATCCTGAACATCCAGGTAGAACTTGGCGGAAACTCCTCCGGTGGAAAGGAAATGGCCAAGCTGATCGGCGATATCCAGAAGCTGGAGATGAGCCTGCAGAAAGCGGCCAAGTCCCTTTGATTTCCTAAGTTTCAACGACATTTTTACCCGAAAGGATAACCCCATGCCTGATGATAAAAGCAAAGAAATCAAGAAGAAGATGGACGAGATGAAGAAGCTGAACGATCAGCAGGAAAAGCTCGCCAAGGATCTGATGAAGCTGGCCAAGGATGAAAACGACATAGCCCAGAAGATGAAGGTCATGTCCGATATGATGAACAAGCAGCACAGGGCTGCGATGGATGTCATCAAGAATATGAAGGGCTAGGCATCTGCTTTTCCAGCGGGCTTGCCCTGCGCGGCGCGGCGTGGCACCTCTAGGCATGGGTTAGCCAATGGGAAAGCTATGGGTATTTTACTGCGCTGGTTCGGGGCCTTTGCGTTATTGTCGGCCAGTTACAACCCGACCCAGTGGAATTTTTACCGCTGGGCCGAGGCGAATTACAGCGCGCAACTGCCGCTGACGGTCCTGCTCGGCCTGATTCTGGCGGTGGCATACATCATCTATATCGGCGCCACGCTGCGCTCGCTCGGGGCCTTCGGGATGGTGCTTGTCGCCGCCATGTTCGCAGCGCTGATCTGGGTGCTGGTGGATTGGAACATCCTAAGCACCGGCAACAACGCGCTGAATATCTGGCTGGCCATCCTCGCACTGTCACTGGTGCTGGGCATCGGCCTGTCGTGGAGCATTCTGTGGCAACGCCTTTCCGGCCAAGCCACGGTGGATGAGGTGGACGACTGAACCGGCGATTGAGCAGCGCCATGCCCGGACACAGCAATGCCCCCTCGCGCAAACGCGTTTGCCGAAGGGCTTGCCCCCGCGCCAACTTGCGCCTAAGTAGACGCGTCACCCAAACGGAAGCCTAAAGCCCTATGGAAAACGTCATTCTAACCGTCCACCTGATCCTTGCGCTCTGCCTGATCGGCATTGTGCTGCTGCAACGCTCTGAAGGGGGCGGTTTGGGCATGGGTGGTGGCGGCGGCGGTGGCGGTGCCATGTCGGGCCGCGCAGCAGCGACGGCGCTGACCAAGCTGACATGGGTTTTCGCGGTGGCGTTCATCATCACCTCGATCAGCCTGACGCTGATTGCCGCCAAAAACGCCAGCGGCTCCTCGGTTGTGGATCAATTCGGCGGCTCGGTCTCCGAACCCGCCACCCCAACGGCACCTTTGGGCACAGACCTTCTGCCGCCCGCTCCGGCAGATGCGCCTCTGGCGCCGCCGCGTGCTGACGATGCCGCGCCAGCAACGCCGGACGCGCCCCTGACGCCACCGGCACCCGCAGCCCCGGCAACCGGCAACTGATCCAGAAAAGCCCCCAAACCTTGGGGGCTTCAATCTTTTACACTCATCATCTAGCGGTCCTGTTGCGGACCGGTCCTTTTTCGGTTATGTCTCGTCTCCCGTGATGGTGCGATTCTGAGACGCCGAATCGCATGTTCGTTTTTTCACGGGGGTCCACCACATGGCACGTTATATCTTCATCACCGGTGGTGTTGTTTCCTCACTTGGGAAAGGCTTGGCATCGGCGGCCTTGGGCGCCTTGCTGCAAGCGCGCGGCTATTCCGTCCGCCTGCGCAAACTGGACCCCTATCTGAACGTCGATCCCGGCACGATGTCGCCCTTTGAACATGGCGAGGTTTTCGTCACCGATGATGGCGCGGAAACCGACCTCGACCTTGGCCATTACGAACGCTTCACCGGCGTCCCCGCCCGCAAGACCGATAGCATCTCCTCCGGCCGCATCTATTCCACGGTACTGGAGAAAGAGCGCCGCGGCGATTACCTTGGCAAGACCATCCAAGTCGTCCCGCATGTGACCAATGAAATCAAGAACTACCTCCGCATCGGCGAGGATGAGGTCGATTTCATGCTCTGCGAAATCGGCGGCACCGTGGGCGATATCGAAGGCCTGCCCTTCTTTGAAGCGATCCGCCAGTTCATCCACGAACGCCCGCGCGGCGAATGTATCCTGCTGCACCTGACATTGCTGCCTTATCTGGCCGCGTCAGGTGAGCTGAAAACCAAACCGACCCAACACTCGGTCAAGGAGTTGCAATCCATCGGTCTTGCGCCGGATGTGCTGCTGCTGCGCTCCGAACATCCGATCCCGGAAAAGGAACGCGAGAAAATCGCGCTGTTCTGCAACGTCCGCAAAGGCGCCGTGATCGCTGCCTATGACCTGAAGACCATCTATGAGGCCCCGCTCGCCTATCATCGCGAAGGGCTGGACCAGGCCGTGCTGGATGCCTTCGGCATCTCGCCCGCCCCGCGCCCCAATCTGGCCCGCTGGGAAGATGTGATGGACCGCATGGTCAATGCCGAAGGTGAGGTCCGCGTGGCCATCGTCGGCAAATACACCCAGTTGGAAGACGCCTATAAATCCATCGCCGAGGCGCTGACCCATGGCGGCATGGCCAACCGCACCCGCGTGCGTGTCGAATGGGTCGATGCCGAGCTGTTTGAACGCGAAGACCCCGCGCCGCATCTGCAACGCTTCCACGCCATCCTTGTTCCGGGTGGCTTTGGCGAGCGTGGCACCGAAGGCAAGATCAAGGCCGTGGAATTCGCCCGCACCCGCAAAGTGCCCTATCTGGGCATCTGCCTCGGCATGCAAATGGCCGTCATCGAATCCGCCCGCAATCTGGCCGGCGTCAAGGATGCAGGCTCCGAGGAATTCGACCACGAGAAAGGCGCGAAACGCTTTACCCCCGTGATCTATCACCTGAAAGAATGGGTGCAGGGCAATCATGTCGTTGAGCGCAAGGTCACCGATGACAAAGGCGGCTCCATGCGGCTTGGCGCCTATTCCGCCCATCTGACACCGGGCTCGCGCGTGTCCGAAGTCTATGGCGCCACCGAGATCGAAGAGCGCCACCGCCACCGCTACGAGGTCGATATGACCTACCGCGACAAGCTGGAGGCTTGCGGCCTGATGTTCTCCGGCATCTCCCCCGATGGCAAACTCCCCGAGATTGTGGAGGTCAAAGACCACCCCTGGTTCATCGGCGTCCAGTTCCATCCAGAGCTGAAATCCAAACCCTTCGAGCCCCACCCCCTGTTTGCCGATTTCGTTCGGGCGGCTGTTGAGGCGTCGCGGTTGGTGTGACCCCTCTGCACCGACCAAGCGGGGCAGAAGTAACACCTTAAATTTTCACAAAAATCTTCCAACATTGCCCTGCGCTGATAGGGCTTTGTTCAGGGCTGTCTGTCACATTTGCCCGTGTTGAACGACAATAAGGGACAGACCTAAATGATATCTGCAATTGGCAACAGCGCAGCGACGCAAGCGCGCCCGCAGGCACAGACTTTGACATCCGATCAAAGCACCAAGCTAACCGAACTGCTCTCCAATTATGACGCGAAGAGCGTGAGCGAGGCCGACGCCAAAGCGATTGCCGCACAGGTCAAGGAACTTGGCATCCAACCCGGAAAAGCCATGGCCGAAGCGATGGGCACCCAAGGCTTCGATGCAAAGTCCATCGGAGAGATGGCCGCGCCAGACAAGGCAGGCGGCAAGCGGGGCAAAGGCGGGCCGGAAGGGTCTCGTCCACCGCCTCCGCCACAAGACGGCACGGCCACGAAAGGCACGGTTGACGATACGGCTGTCTCGCTTCTTGCCGAGGTGATGGAAAGCTACAGCAGCACCGAAATGACCGAAGAAACCTGGGCCGAGGCGATGGCCAGCCTTGCCGAAAAAGGCGTCGATCTGACCAAACCCATGGTGGACCTGCGGCTGTGAACCTGAATGGGGGCGCGCTTTGTCAGGACGCGCCCCCTCGCGCCGTCCTGGGGGCAAAGTAGAGTAACCTGCCGCTGCTTGGCCTGTCTGCTGCATATGAGCCTGCCGTAAAGGACGCGGGCCGTTTTCTGCTAGGTTTCTGGGGCCTTGCCCTTTGGTTTGGCTTCCCCCCATGCGCACAGACTGCTAGCTAGGGGCATGCTCAGTTATCAACACCATTACCACGCGGGAAATCCGGCTGATGTTCACAAACACGCTCTTCTGGCGTGGATGCTGGATTATCTTATCCAGAAGGACAAACCGCTCAGCTATATCGAGACCCATTCCGGCCGCGGTCTCTACGATCTGGGCGATGAGGCCGCGCTGAAAACCGGCGAGGCAGAGCGTGGCATTTCCCTTCTGGAACAATCGCTTGCGCCCGATCACCCTTACCGCCAGCGCCTGAACGAGGTCCGGTTCAAATACGGGCCGATGGCTTACCCCGGTTCCCCCCTCATCGCGGCGATGACCCTGCGCGAGGAAGACACGATCCACCTCGCCGAACTCCACCCCGCTGAACATGCGATTCTGACCGAGCATCTGACCCAATGGGACGCGCATATCCATCAGCAGGATGGCTTCAAGCTGGCGCAGGCCGTTTGCCCGCCCACCCCGCGGCGCGGCTTGTTACTGGTGGACCCCAGCTATGAGGTAAAAGCCGAATATGACAGCATTCCCAATGAGTTCGCCAAGATCGCGCGCAAGTGGAATGTGGGTATTCTGGCGCTCTGGTATCCGCTTCTGACCTCGGGCAGCCATGGCGGGATGCTCTCGCAACTGACCGCGCATTTCCCCGATGCCCTGCGCCATGAGGTCCGCTTCCCCCCTGTGCGCGAGGGGCATCGCATGATCGGGTCGGGCATGTTCATCGTCAACCCGCCCTACGGGATCGAGGCCGAAACCGCCCGCCTCACAACGCTTTTCAACGCGAAAGGATAGGCAATGGCCAAAGGATATTGGGTCGCCCATGTCGATATCAGCGACCCTGCCGCCTATGAGGCCTATAAGGCTGCCAATGCCGCGCCTTTTGCCAAATATGGCGCGCGGTTTCTGGTGCGCGGTGCGCCGCAGAAGCAGGTCGAAGGCCAGTGCCGCGCCCGTACCGTGGTCATCGAATTCCCCAGCCTTCAGGCCGCGCAAGACTGTTATGACAGCCCCGAATATCAAGCCGCCAAGGCCCTGCGCGATCCGGTCTCGGTCGGCGATTGCCTGATTGTCGAAGGCTATGAGGCCTGAGCATCGCCCTACAAGCGCCTGACTTTACGCTGGAAAATCATTAGCCGGCGTCAGGCTTTTTGGCACCGGCGGCGCTTTTCTCCAGAACCGCCACAACAGCAATCCGGCAGCCACGCTCAACCCCACCGTCAGGCCAAGCCAGAGCCCTGCGCCGCCCATGCCCAGCGGAAAGGCCAGTGCATAGCTGACCGGAATCCCGATCACCCAATAGCTGAACACAGCCAGCCACATCGGCACCCGCGTGTCCTGCATCCCGCGCAGAAAGCCCAGCGCCATGACCTGTGTGGCATCCACCATCTGGAACAGTGCCGAGAGCGCCAGCAAGACCGTACCGAAGGCAATGATTTCAGCACTTTGCGGGTTCGCGCGGTCCAGAAACAGGGCGATGATCGGGGTCGGCAGCGTCAGAAACAGCACCACCATCGAAATCCCGAACAGAAGCGACATGGCCAGCGCCATCATCGCCCCGTCCCGCAGGCTCTGCGCATCGCCCTGCCCCATGGCGCGACCCACCCTGATCGTGGCCGCGTTCGACAGGCCCAGATGCACCATGAAGGCCAGCGCCGTCACTTCCAGCGCAATGCCGTGCGCCGCAAGCTCCATCGTCCCGATCCAGCCCATCATCAGCGCCGAAGCCTGAAACAACCCGCCCTCCATCAAACCGGTCAGGCCAATAGGCCAGCCGAGTTTGAACACCTGCTCCATCGCCTGCCAGTCGGGCCGCCAAAAGCGTTGGAACAGGTTGAAGCGCCGCAAATCCGGTTGCTGATGTGCGTAAACAGCCAAAGCCAGAAACGTCACCACCTGCGTCAGCACCGACGCAATCGCAGCCCCGCGCACCCCCAGTTCCGGCGCGCCCCAGTTGCCAAAGATCAACGCATAGTTGATGCCCGCGTTCAGAACCACGGCTACCACGGTAACCCACAGAACAACTTGGGTTTTTTCCAGCGCGGCAAGATAGCTTTTCAGCGCCATGACCAGCAATGTCGGGATCATGCCAAGGCCCGCAATCCGCAGATAGACTTGCGCCAAAGCCGCGACATCGGGCTTTTGGCCCAGCGCCAGCAAGATCGCCTCGGCATTCCAGAACACCGGATAGCACAGCATCCCAAAGCCGATCGACAGCCACAGCCCCATGCGCGTATCGCGGCGCACCTGCACCTCGTCGCCGCGCCCCAAGGCCTGCGCCACCATCGGCATCACCGCTTGGCCGAACCCCGACCCGAGGATGAAGACAATGAAAAACGCCGAAGCCCCCAGCACGACCGAGGCCAGTTCCAGCACCCCATACCAGCCCAGCATCACCGTATCGGTGACATGCAGCATCATCTGCGCCAGATGGCTGCCAATCAAAGGCAGGCCAAGCACCAACAGGGATTTGGCATGCGCCGCCTTCGACAAACGACTTGTTGGGGGATGATTAACGATCCTGTTCATCCCGAAGCCTTACTCGCCCCGATGCACTGCCGCAAGAGCCGGAAACTTCAGAGCGCCGCGCGCAGCATGATCAGCGACAAAGCGGCAACCACCAGCCCCGCGCCCAGTTCGATCAAGGGGGCCGCGCGCGACAGCCTGCCGCCCGCCAGCGCCATCAACGCCCCCTCCCGCGCCCAGACCGAAAGGAACGCGACCGCAACCGTGATCATCGCCGTCCCCAGCCCCATGGCATAGGCCCCCGCAATACCCACCGCATCAATCCCCATACGCCAGCAGATAATCAGCAAGAACAACGCCCCCGTGCAGGGCCGAATCGCAATTCCCGCCACCAGCAACAGCGTATCACGCCAGCCGGTCAGCGCCGCCACCTGCGCCGGA
>JBFHGI010000031.1:0-10731 GCA_041583175.1 Pseudorhodobacter sp.
CCGCGATCTGAAGCATCTGGAAGAGCAATTCGTGCATAAGGTGTTTCCGGTGCTGTCGCCGCTGGCGATCGACCCGGCGCACCCGTTCCCCTTCATCCCGAACACCGGCTTTTGCCTTGCGCTGGAACTGGAACGCGCCACCGACCACCGCGCCTTGCAAGCCCTGCTGCCAATCCCGCAGCAAATCGCCCGCTTTGTCGCCCTGCCCGCCAAGGATGGCGAGAACCGCTTCCTGCCGCTGGAAGAGCTGCTTTTGCTGCATCTGGGCATGCTTTTCCCCGGCTATACCGACCGCGGCCATTGCACCTTCCGCGTTTTGCGCGACAGTGATCTCGAAGTGGAAGACGAGGCCGAAGACCTTGTGCGCGAATTCGAAACCGCCCTGAAACGGCGGCGGCGCGGCGAAGTGATCCGTCTGAAAATCAGCGCGGGCGCGCCCGAGGATTTGCGCGCCCTGATCATGGAAGAACTCCACGTCACCAATGACGACGTGGTGGAGGTGCGCGGTTTGCTGGGCGTGGCCGACCTCAAGGAACTGGTGCTCGACAGCCGCAAAGACCTGCAATGGCCCAAATTCACCCCCCGCGTGCCGGAACGGGTGCAGGACCATGAAGGCGATATGTTCGCGGCGATCCGGCAAAAGGACATGCTGCTGCATCATCCTTATGAAACCTTTGATATGGTCATCCGCTTTCTGGAACAGGCCGCGCGCGACCCCAATGTCTTGGCGATCAAACAAACGCTTTACCGCACCAGCCACGAAAGCCCCGTGGTCAGCGCGCTCTGCGAGGCCGCCGAGGCAGGTAAATCGGTAACGGCGCTGGTCGAACTCAAGGCCCGCTTTGACGAGGCCGCCAATATCCGCCAGTCCCGCCGTCTGGAACGCGCCGGCGCGCATGTGGTTTACGGCTTCATGACCCTGAAAACCCACGCGAAAATCAGCACCGTGGTGCGCCGTGAAGGCGACAATCTGGTGACCTATACCCATTACGGCACCGGAAACTATCACCCGATCACCGCGCGGATTTATACTGACCTGTCCTTCTTTACCTGCGATGCGGCACTCGGACGTGACGCGACAAAGGTGTTCAACTACCTCTCGGGCTATGTGCAGCCGGAAGGCCTTGAAAACCTCGCCATCGCGCCCAGCGGCATGAAGCCCCGCCTGCTGGAGCTGATCGCCGCCGAGGCCGATCACGCGAAGGCAGGCCGCCCGGCAGAAATCTGGGTCAAGGTCAACTCCTTGGTCGAACCTGATATTATCGACGCGCTTTATGCGGCCTCCAACGCTGGCGTGAAAATCAGCCTGATCGTGCGCGGCATCTGCGCCCTGCGCCCCGGCATCAAGGGCCTGAGCGAGAATATCCGTGTGAAATCCATCGTCGGACGCTTCCTTGAACATTCGCGCATCGTTTGCTTTGGCAACGGCCACGGCTTGCCATCGAAAAAGGCGCGTGTGTTTTTTTCCTCGGCGGATTGGATGGGGCGCAACCTGTCGCGCCGTGTCGAAACCTTGGTGGAGGCGCATAACCCGACCGTCAAAGCCCAGATCGTCAGCCAGATCATGGCCGCCAATATGGCGGATGAGGCACAAAGCTGGTTGCTGGCCCCGAATGGCGAATATACCCGCACATTGGATGCCGCAGACGGGCAGTTGTTCAACTGTCACCGCTTTTTCATGGAAAATCCCTCGCTCTCGGGCCGGGGTACGGCAGGGGCAAAGGATGTGCCGAAACTGACCCATAGCCGCGACGATACGGCCCCTTGATACAGACATAAACCGCCCTGCACATCGTTGACCTCGGCGCTGCGACGCGGCATGGTTCAGGCGCAGCAACGCGAGAATCCCATGGCCGACAAGAACCAACCCGGTGCCCTGACCCAGATGGCAGAGGAAGGTGGCCCGTTCGGCCGATCCTTGCTGGATGACCCTTCCGTGCGTGCGCTCAGCCGTGTCGGGGTGGTCGATGTCGGCTCCAACTCGGTGCGGATGGTTGTGTTTGATGGCGCGGCGCGCTCGCCCGCCTATTTCTATAACGAAAAGCTGATGGCGGGGCTGGGCAAAGGCTTGGCCGAAACCGGAATGCTGAACCCCGAAGGCAAGTCCCGCGCGCTGATCGCGCTCAAACGCTTTGCCATTCTGGCCAAAGGCATGGGGATTTCACCGCTGACCTGTGTTGCCACCGCCGCCGTGCGTGATGCTGGCGATGGTCCCGCCTTTGCCGCAGAGGTCGAGGCGGAAACCGGCCTGAAACTCTGGGTCATCGACGGCGAGGAGGAGGCGCGGCTTTCGGCGCAAGGTGTGCTGCTGGGCTGGCCCGAAGCCAAGGGAATCGTCTGCGATATTGGCGGTAACTCTATGGAACTGGCGCGCATTTCGGGCGGCAAGGTGGGCAAGCGCGCCACCTCTCCGCTTGGCCCGTTCCGCTTGCAACAGGTCGAAGGCGGGGTGGAGAAACGCAAAGCCCTGATCGACCGCATCCTGAAAAAACTGAAAGCCAAGATCGAGCCGGACAATGATCGCATCTATCTTGTCGGCGGCTCGTGGCGCGTCATCGCCCGCATGGATATGGAGCGACGCAACTACCCGCTGACGGTTCTGCACGAATATCGCATGACCCCCGAATCCGTGCTGGATACGCTGGACTGGATCGCCGAGAACGACCCCGCCGTCTTGCGCGCCCGCACAGGGACGGGGGCGGAACGTATGGCGCTGGTGCCGCTTGCCTGCGAGGTCTTGCGCGAATTGATCCGCATTTTCAAACCAAAGGAAATCGACGTTTCATCCTATGGTATCCGCGAAGGCCTGCTGTATGAGCAGATGCACGACAAGCTGCGCGCCCGCGACCCGCTGATCGAGGCCGCCCGCGCGACCGAGATCACCTCCGCCCGCCTGCCCGGCTTCGGCAAGAAGCTCTACAACTTCCTGCTGCCGATTTTCAAGAACGCCCCGCCCGAGGAAATGCGCCTGATCAAGGCCGCCTGCCTGCTGCATGACACCACATGGCGCGCCCATCCCGATTACCGTGCCGAAGTCTGTTTTGACAACGCCACACGCGCCAATCTGGGCGGGTTGGACCATCCGGGCCGCGTGTTTCTGGGGCTCGCGCTGCTGCACCGCTACAAGAACAGTCGCGCAGGTTCGCGCTTGGAACCCTTGTTCCGCTTGCTGACGGATGAGCAGATTCAACGGGCCGAGGTGTTGGGCAAAGCCATGCGGTTCGGCGCGATGTTCTCGGCCAGCGGTCCGGAAAGCGCGGGAAGCCTTGCGTGGAACCCGCGCAAAAAGGTGCTGGAGCTGACGCTGACGCCTTTGGGCAAGGACCTGTTTGGCGAAGTGACGCAATCGCGCTTCAAATCGCTGACCTCCGCGCTGAAGGCGACAGGCGTTGTCCATGACGGGGCCGCAAATGCTGAGGCTTGATCACCTCGCGATTGCTGCGACAGATCTGGCCGAAGGCGTTGCATCGGTGGAAGCCGCGCTCGGCGTCACGCTCTCCCCCGGCGGGCAACATGCATTGATGAGCACGCACAACCGGCTGTTGGGCCTTGGGGACATCTATCTGGAAGTCATCGCGATAGATCCCGACGCGCCAAAGCCGCCGCATCCGCGCTGGTTCGATCTGGATCACTTCACAGGCCGCCCGCGCCTGACCAACTGGATTCTGGCCTGCGACGATCTCGATGCAGCATTGGCCGCCCTGCCGCAAGGCGCGGGCATCCCCCATGACCTTGCACGCGGCGACCTGCGCTGGCGCATGGCAATCCCCGCCGATGGCAAGCTGCCCTTTGGCAACGCCCACCCTGCCCTGATCCAATGGCACGGCACGGCCCACCCGGCGCAGCGCCTGCCTGATGCGGGCGTGCGGCTGGACCTGCTGGAAATCGCCACGCCAGAGGCCGAAGCGCTGACCGCAGCCCTCGCAACCCGCTTTGCAGACCCACGCGTGCAAATCACATCCGGCCCGCAAACAGCAATGCGCGCGCGCTTTACCACCCCGCACGGGGTCCGTGTGATCGAATGATCCGCCCCGCGACCCAAGCCGATATTCCCGCCTTGCTGGAGATCTGGAACCCGATCATCCGTGACACTGCAGTCACCTTCAATTCGGTCGAGAAAACCGCCGGAGATCTGGCGCAAATGATCACCGAGAAAGCGGCCTCGGGCTATGGCTTTCTCGTGGCTGAACAGGAGTCTGTCGTTCAGGGCTTTGCCAGCTACGGCCAGTTCCGCGCCGGCATCGGCTATGCGCAGACGATGGAACATACCATTATCCTCGGCCCCGGTGCCCGTGGCAAAGGCCTTGGCCGCGCGTTGATGACCGGCATCGAAATCCATGCCCGCGCCCGCGGTGCCCATTCGATTTTCGCAGGCGTCAGCGCCGAAAATCCCGAAGGCCGCCGCTTTCACATCGCGATGGGCTACACCGAGATTGCCACCCTGCCCGCTGTCGGCCATAAGTTCGGCCGCTGGATGGACTTGCATCTTTTGCAGAAAATCCTGACCTGACAAGGCTTTCGCTTCGGAGTATGCTACCAAAATGTCGATCTGGAGCCGCATCAATGACGCATTGGCCGCCCTCGCCGCTGGCGAAGGGCTCTCTGTCATTTTTGACCGGCTTACGGGCTCCAGGATGGCCTCTCCCGAACGCTCGGTCGGTTTTACCATCGCGGTGATTGCGCTGGGGGCCAAGATGGCAAAAGCCGATGGCCAGGTGACCCGCAACGAGGTAGCCGCCTTTCGCCGCCTGTTCACCATCGCGCCGGAAGAAGAGGCAAACGCCGCCCGCGTCTTCAACCTCGCACGGCAGGATGTGGCAGGGTTCGATGCCTATGCCCGCAAGATCGCGGCGATGTTTCCCGATGAAGGGCGCGAAACCCTGATTGACCTTCTGGAAGGTCTGTTCACCATCGCCATGGCGGATGACGAGTACCACCCCAATGAAGACGCCTTTCTGGCCGAGGTGGCACGGATTTTCGGGCTGGGGGAGCCGTGCTTTCGCAGCCTGCGCGCCCGCTATGTCGAAGGCGCGCCGCGCGATCCCTATGATGTGCTGGGCGTCCCGCAAGGGGCAGAGCTGGAAGTTGTCCGCAGCGCCTGGAAACAAGCGGTGCGTGACAGCCACCCCGACCGCTTGATCGCGCGGGGCGTGCCGCCCGAGGCGGTGGAACTCGCCAGTCGCCGCATGATCGACATCAACGCTGCCTGGGAAGAGATCAATGGCAAACGTGCCGCCTGAACCGCCCCGAACCCTGCGGCTGGCGACCTATAATGTCGAATGGTTCAACGGTTTGTTTGATGATGAGGGACGGCTGCTGGAGGATGGCGAACGCTCGGCCCGTTACAAGATCAGCCGCGCCGAACAACTGACGGCATTGGGCATCGTTTTTACCGCGATGGACGCCGACGGGGTGATGATCATCGAGGCGCCGGACACAGGCTCCCGCCGCTCGACCATCCGCGCGCTTGAGAATTTCGCGCGGGCCTATGATTTGCGGACGCGGCGGGCGGTGATGGGCTTTGTCAGCGAGACAGAGCAGGAGATCGCCTTTCTTTATGACCCCGACAGGCTGGCGGCGGTGCATATGCCGCTGGGCGCGCCGCCGATGCAGGCCGACCCCAAGGGCGTACCGCGCTTCGACGGGGTGTTCTGGCATGACCTGAATTTTGACGCCCATCCCGAACGCATCAGCTTTTCCAAACCCCCGCTGGAACTGGCCGTGACCGATCTTGCCAGCGGTACGGCGGTGCGGCTGATCGGGGTGCATGCGAAATCCAAAGCGCCGCATGGCGCGCGCACCCCTGCCGAGGTGTCCCGCATCGCGATCGAGAACCGCCGCAAGCAACTGGCGCAATGCCTCTGGCTGCGGGCGCGGGTGGAAAGCCATCTGGCGGCAGGCGACAGCCTGATCGTGATGGGCGATTTCAATGATGGTCCGGGGCTGGACGAATATGAAAAACTGTTTGGCAAATCCGGGATCGAGATCGTGATGGGCAGCGAGGCCCCGCCCGAACTGCAAATGGTCGAACCCCATGCGCAAATGGTGCTGGCCAGCAAACTTGCCGCAGCCCCCACCTCTGCACGCTTTTATGATACGGCCAAGAAGCGCTATTTCGAGGCGCTGCTGGATTTCATTCTGGTCTCCCCCGATCTCGCAAAGGACGACCCTGCCTGGCGGATCTGGCACCCGATGGACGACCCCGCCTGCCTTTCTGTGCCCGAACTGCGGGAGGCCTTGCTGACGGCATCCGATCATTTTCCGGTCACTTTGGACCTGCCGATCAAAGCCAAGCGCCCGCAAGGGGGCTAGACATGCGGCCACGCCGCGCCCATATCTAGATCATGAAACAGCTACTGCCCCCTTTGATGCTTGCCCTCGCGCTTACAGCGCCTGCCCCCGTTCCGGCCCAAACCGAACCGGACGGGAAGGAAGAGGGGCTGAGCCTGATGGAACGCGGCATGCGGCTGCTGTTCGACGAGCTGATGCAGGATATGGAGCCCGCCTTGGGTGAAATGGCCGAAGCCATGAAAGAGCTGGAACCCATGGCACGCAAACTGGCCGAGTTGATCGGCGACGTGCGCCATTATGAACAGCCGGAGCGTCTGGAAAACGGCGATATCATCATCCGCCGCAAACTGGGCGCCCCGCCACCGCCTGCGTTGCCTGAGACCACGCCACCCGAGGGCACAGCACCTGACGGGCAGATCGAGCTTTAGCGCGGTAAAAAGAAGGGGGCGCTCACGCCCCCTCGGGGCTTCGCCCCTCACCCCCTGAGGATATTTTTGACCAGATGATGACAGGCCGGTTTTCGGGCGGCCTTGACCAGGTTCATGCCCGCGCCTCGCGGATCAGGCGCAGGATGTCCTTGGCGGCCTCGGGGATATTGGTGCCGGGGCCGAAGATCGCTTTGACGCCTGCGTCGTAGAGGAACTGGTAATCCTGCTGCGGAATGACGCCGCCGCAAATCACCAGAATATCGCCTGCCCCTGCGGCCTTCAGCGCCTGCACCAGTTTGGGTGCGAGGGTTTTATGGCCAGCCGCCTGAGAGGAGATGCCAATGATATGCACGTCATTGTCGATAGCATCCTGCGCCGCTTCCTCGGGTGTTTGGAACAGGGGGCCGACATCCACGTCAAAGCCGATATCGGCAAAGGCGGTGGCGATGACCTTGGCGCCACGGTCATGGCCATCCTGGCCCATCTTTACCACCAGCATCCGCGGACGGCGGCCTTCGGCCTCGGCAAAATCCTCGACGTCTTTCTGGATCGCGGCGAAGCCTGCGTCACCCTCATAGGCGGCCCCGTAAACCCCGGCGAGCGTTTTCACTTCCGCGCGGTGGCGGCCAAAGATTTTTTCCATTGCCATGCTGATCTCTCCGACTGAGGCGCGGGCGCGGGCGGCGTTTACGGCGGCTTCCAACAGATTGCCGCCTTCAGAGGCGCGGCGGGTCAGTTCCGCCAGCGCCGCGTCACAGGCGGCTTGGTCGCGGGTGGCGCGCATTTTATTGAGCCGCACAATCTGGCTGTCGCGGACCTTGACGTTGTCGATATCAAGGATGTCGATCGGGTCTTGCTTGGCCAGTTTGTATTTGTTGACCCCGACGATCACCTCTTCGCCGCGGTCGATCATGGCTTGGCGGCGGGCGGCGGATTCCTCGATCCGCAGCTTGGGCATGCCGGTTGCGACCGCCTTGGTCATGCCGCCCATGTCCTCCACTTCCTCGATCAGCTTCCACGCCTCATCGGCCAGTTGTGCCGTCAGGCTTTCGACGTAATAGCTGCCGGCCAGCGGGTCGACCACCTTTGTCACGCCGGTTTCTTCCTGCAAGATCAACTGGGTGTTGCGGGCGATGCGCGCCGAAAATTCGGTCGGCAGCGCAATCGCCTCATCCAGCGCGTTGGTGTGCAGGGATTGGGTGCCGCCCAGAGCTGCTGCCATCGCCTCATAGGCGGTGCGGACCACGTTGTTATAGGGGTCCTGTTCCTGCAAGGACACACCGCTCGTCTGGCAATGGGTGCGCAGCATCAGGCTGCCCGGCTTTGTCGCGCCGAACTCGGTCATGATGCGGTGCCAGAGCAGGCGGGCGGCGCGCAGTTTGGCCGCCTCCATAAAGAAATTCATGCCGATGGCGAAAAAGAACGAAAGCCGCCCCGCAAAGGCATCTACATCCATGCCGCGCGCAATCGCGGTGCGCACATATTCGCGCCCGTCGGCCAGCGTATAGGCCAGCTCCTGCACGAGGTTCGCGCCCGCCTCTTGCATGTGGTAGCCAGAGATGGAGATCGAGTTGAATTTGGGCATTTCCGCAGATGTATATTCAATGATATCCGCGATGATCCGCATCGAGGCCTCGGGCGGATAGACGTAAGTATTCCGCACCATGAATTCCTTGAGGATGTCATTCTGGATGGTGCCCGACAGGGCCGCACGGTCAACGCCCTGTTCCTCGCCCGTCACGATAAAATTGGCGAGGATCGGAATAACCGATCCGTTCATCGTCATGGAAACGCTGATCTTTTCCAGCGGAATGCCGTCAAACAGCAGCTTCATATCCTCGACCGAGTCAATCGCCACACCGGCTTTACCCACATCGCCTTCAACACGCGGATGATCCGAGTCGTAGCCGCGATGGGTGGCAAGATCGAAGGCCACCGAAACGCCTTGCTGGCCCGCCGCCAAAGCCTTGCGGTAAAAGGCGTTGGATTCCTCGGCGGTGGAAAAGCCCGCATATTGCCGGATTGTCCAGGGGCGGCCCGCATACATCGTGGCCCGCACCCCGCGCGTAAACGGCCCAACCCCCGGCACGCCACCCATATGCGGCAGCCCCTCGACATCGGCTTGCGTGTACAGTGGCTTGACCTTGATGCCTTCCAGCGTGTCCCATGTCAGGGTCTCGGGCGCGCGGCCCTTCAGTTCCTTCGTTGCCAGTTCCGCCCAGGTTTTGATCGCATCCGTCATGGCTTTTCCTTCAACTTGGCCAAAGGGCAAAGCCTTTGACGATCTTGCTTTGGTTTACGGCCAAGACACCCTATATCTGAGGGTAAGGAGACCGTATGAAACGACTTCAAATTCTTGTTCTGGCAGTGTTTCTGCCCTTTGCTGCCGCCGCGCAGGAACGCAGTCCGCTGGTCGTGCAAGACGCGCGCGGCGTGACGCTGGCCGAATTTCTCTGGCTCAAGCGCCCCGTGGTCGTCTTTGCCGACAGCCCGAATGACCCTGCCTTTACCACGCAACTGGAATTTCTGGCCGAGCGCCCCGAGGCACTGGCCGAGCGGGACGTGGTTGTGATCGTTGATACCGACCCTGCAGGCGCATCCTTCTTCCGGCAAAAGCTGCGCCCGCGCGGCTTTTCCCTTGTGCTGATGGACAAGGACGGCGGCGTGGAAATCCGCAAACCCCGCCCTTGGGATGTGCGGGAAATCACCCGCGCCATCGACAAGTTTCCGCTGGCACGGCAGGAAATGCTGGAACGGTTTCCGAGCGGGCGGTAGGCCCCTTCCCCCGCCGCTGCGGTGCAGGCCAGTGGGGAAAGGGCGGCCATCCTATTCGAACTCCATGATAATCTCCTCCACCTTCAGGCTTGCCCCGGCCGAGGCTTTCACCGCTTTGACAGTGCCTTTCTTCTCGGCGCGCAGGATGTTTTCCATCTTCATCGCCTCCACCGTCGCCAGTGCCTGGCCTTCCTGCACCTCATCGCCTTCGGCCACGTTGATCTTTACGATCAGCCCCGGCATCGGGCAGAGCAGGAATTTCGACGTATCCGGCGCCACTTTTTCCAGCATCAAGCCTGCCAGCTCCGCCTGACGCGGGGTGCGTACATGGCAGATGAAATCCGCCCCGCGCAGCCGCAGGCGGAAGCCCGAGGGCACTTTGCCCACCTTCATCACCAAAGGCGCACCATCTACCGTCAGCCGCGCCAAGGGTTGCCCCGGCGTCCAGTCGCTTTCCACCCGCATTTCGGTGCCATCGGCAAAACGCACGGTTGATCCGGCCTTGTCGGCGGCAATCGCCACCTCATGCGCCTCGCCCTGCAAGGCCACGTTCCAGACGGTGCCGACCTTGCGTTCATGGTTGTCCATCGTGCCGGTGATGCGGGTGCGGCGAATTTCGGCCACGCGGTTCATCGCCGCCGCAGCCGCGACCACACGGCGCGCAAGACCGGCATCCAGCGTCACGCCTGCAAACCCTTCCGGATACTCCTCGGCAATAAAGGCAGTGGTAATCTCGCCGCTGACAAAACGCGGATGGTCCATCACAGCCGAGCAGAACGGCAGGTTATGCCCGATGCCTTCCACCTCGAACGTGTCCAGCGCCAGCCGCATTTCCTCAATCGCATCGGCGCGGGTTGGCCCCCAGGTGCACAGCTTTGCGATCATCGGGTCATAGAACATGCTGATCTCGCCGCCCTCGAACACGCCGGTGTCATTGCGCACGATGCCTCCGGCTTCGGTTTGCCCTTCGACCGGCGGCCGGTAACGGGTCAAACGACCGATAGAGGGCAGGAAGCCGCGATACGGGTCTTCGGCATAAAGGCGGCTCTCCATCGCCCAGCCGTTGATCTTCAGGTCCGATTGCTGGAAGGGCAGCTTTTCCCCATGTGCAACGCGGATCATCTGTTCAACCAGATCGACGCCGGTAATCAGCTCCGTCACCGGATGCTCCACCTGCAGGCGGGTATTCATCTCAAGGAAATAGAAGTTCCGCTCGCCATCCACGATGAATTCCACC
>JBFHGI010000032.1:0-10629 GCA_041583175.1 Pseudorhodobacter sp.
ATTGTGGTGGCGCTCGTCGATGATGCCGAAGCCACGCTGAAACGCTTTCGCCGCCGTGGCAATATGATCGCTCTGGAGGCCGAGAATCCGGCCTATGAAACCCGCGTGCTGCCGGATCATCAGGTCAAGGTGCAAGGCCGCTTGGTGGGGCTGATCCGCAGCTATTGATGCGCTGTCCCTCTCCGAACATCTTCTGCAAACTGCCCCTTCGTTAGATTAGAACAGGGCGGCCGGGAGATAGCTTTGGATTGCAACTCTACCGCTCGGCGAGCAGTCTCGCAGCCGGGCGGGTGAGGTAGAAGGGCGTTGCATGGCGTGCGCCTGTCCACATTCGGCTTTGTGTTTTTGTCGGCACCGCCCGCAAGCGACCGTCAGGCTCGATCCAAAGCGCAAGAGAGCCGGTCAGCCGCAGCTTTTTGGGGTCGATGATTTGGCAGCCCGCCGGGGTTTGGTCGGTTTGCAACGAAAGAATAACCAAATCGACTTGCGCGCAGGCATCGCCCAACTGCGCCAGCCCCGCCTTTCCTTTCAGCACCGCAATCTCCCAGCCGTCAAAGCGCATACGCCGCAGCCCTGATGTCCCGTCAAAGCCGTCCCGCGCGGCGGCCTGTATCTGATCGGCAAGATCTCCGTCATTCTCCAACCATTGCCGCGCGGTAAATCCGGCCCCTTTCGGGGCGGACAGCACCCGCCCTTGGCCAGAGATTACGCCCAGTAAAGCCCCATCCGCGCTGATCAGGATCGGCGGGCGCTCCTCTTGGCCCCAAAGGATGAACGCAAAGACTGCTGGTGCCAGCCCGAAAAACCGGATCGGACCGCGCCAGAGGATCACCCAAAGCGCCCCAAGCGCCAAAACGGGCAGAACCAAGGCCTGCGGACTGGGCACCGCACGCACCGCACCATCCCACCCCGCCACGGCCTCTGCCACCGCCAAGATCCACGCCGTGCCCTTTCCCATCACCCAAAGCGCAGGTGCTTCAAGCCCGATCGGCGCAAGCAGACCTGCCAGAACCGCCGCGGGCATCACCGCAAACCCCATAACCGGCACCGAAATCACGTTGGCAAGCAGGCCATATTCGGCAATCCGGTTGAAATGTGCTGCCGCAACAGGGGCTGTCGCCATCCCCGCCAGAAAGGAGGTGAAAACCACGGTCCCGACCGCCGTCGCCCAAGCCGGAAAACGCTTTGCCTGCGCACGCCCCCGCAGCGCGGAATAGCCCGCGATCAGCGCCACCGTCGCCGCGAACGACATCTGGAACCCTGGCTCCAACAGGGTTTCGGGCTGGGCCAGCAGCAAAACGCAGGCCGCCAGCGCCACAGATCGCATCGACAACGCGCGCCTGTCGAACAAGACCGCGCCAAGCATCACCGCGACCATCACAAAGGCGCGTTCTGTCGCCACATTCCCGCCCGACAAGGCCAGATAGAAGGCACCCGCCGCCAAAGCACAGCCCGCCGCCAGTTTTTTAGTATTAAGCCGCAAGGCGATGAAAGGCAGCAGCGCCAGACCATAGCGCAAAGTGGCAAAGACGAATCCGGTCAACAGGGCCATATGCAGGCCGGAGATCGCCAGCAAATGCGCCAGATTGGCCGCGCGCAGATTGTCCTGCGCAACCCGGCTTATTCCCGCGCGATCCCCCGTCACCAATGCCGCAGCGAAAGCCCCTGGATCCCCTGCAATCCGGCCTTCTACCGAGCGGCGCAGACTGCTGCGGAACCGGTTGATCCATTGCGCCCCGCGCTCGGCCGGTGCCAGCACCAGCACCGGCACGCGCGTATAGCCAACAGCGCCCAAACGATCAAAAAACGCCATGCGCCGGAAGTCGAAGGTTCCCGGCTCTACCGGCCCTTCCGGAGCAGAAAGATGGGCCGTGGCAAGAATCGTCTGCCCCGGTTCCGGCGTGAAAAACCCTTGCGCGCCATGCAGCGAGATCCGCACCCGTTCGGGCAAGCGCTCGGGCGCCGTGCGTTCCAGCACCACACGGTCCAGCGTCAGCCTGATCTGGTCGGATTGTGAACGGTCAATGCTGATAATCCGCCCCTCCACCGCGCCGTAGTAGCGAAAGCCGAGGATTGGCGCCTTCACCCAATGCGCCCGCCCGCCGGCGGCAAGAAAGCCAAGCAAAACACAGAGATAGATCACCACAAAGGGCTGCGCCATTTCCGGGCCCCAACGGTGCATGGCGAGGCCTATCGCGAACGCAGTGGCGAGCATGAGATAATGCGCCAATGCAGGCTCTTGCGGCAGGGCAAACCAGATGCCGATACCAATGGCGATCAGCACCGGCACCCAGGCAAACAGGATGCCGCGGGCCTCTGCCAGCACGAGGAGTGGCATTCGCATCCATGCGATCAGCCTGCCCACCTTGTTTCCGACCCCGCGATTGCCTAGACACTGAGCAACCCTACCTCTGACTTGGTTTCTGAAAGGTTAATTCCTCATGTCTGCTGCCCGCCCCGTTGTCACCCGTATCGCCCCCTCGCCTACGGGCTACATGCATATCGGGACCGCGCGGACTGCCCTTTTCAACTGGCTTTTCGCCCGTCATCACGGCGGCACCTTCCTGCTGCGCATCGAGGATACCGATCGCGAACGCTCCACCCCCGCGGCGACGGATGCGATTTTGCGTGGCATGAGATGGCTTGGCCTCGACTGGGATGGCGAGGCCGTCAGCCAGTTCGAACAAAAAGACCGCCATGCCGAAGTCGCGCATGAGATGCTTGCGCGAGGGAAGGCCTATAAGTGTTTTGCGACGCAAGAAGAAATTGAAAAATTCCGCGAAGCTGCCGCTGCCGAGAAACGCTCTACCCTCTACCGCAGCCCGTGGCGCGATGCCGATCCAACGACCCATCCGGATGCACCTTATGTGATCCGCATGAAGGCCCCGCAAAGCGGTGAAACGGTGATCGAGGATGTGGTGCAAGGCACTGTTACCTTCCGCAATGACCTGCTGGATGATATGATTGTCCTACGCTCGGACGGGACACCGACCTATATGCTGGCCGTGGTGGTCGATGATCACGATATGGGGGTGACCCATGTGATCCGCGGCGATGACCATTTGCAGAACGCCGCGCGGCAGACCATGGTCTATACGGCGATGGACTGGGATATCCCCGTCTGGGCGCATATCCCGCTGATTTTCGGGCCGGATGGCAAGAAACTCTCAAAACGCCACGGGGCGACGGGAGTCGAGGAATATCAGGCGATGGGCTACCCTTCGGCGGGTATGCGCAACTATCTGACCCGGCTCGGCTGGTCCCATGGCGACGACGAGTTCTTTACGACGGAACAGGCAATAGAGTGGTTCAATCTGGAGGGAATCGGCCGCTCTCCAGCGCGGCTTGATTTCAAGAAACTGGAAAACCTGTGCGGCCAACATATCGCGACCAGCGAGGATGCTGCGCTGCTGCATGAATTGGAGGCATATTTGCAGGCTACGGGTGCTGAACCCTTGAAAGATTGGCAGCGGGACAACCTGTCGCGCGGGATGTACTGCCTGAAAGACCGCGCGAAGAAATTCCCTGATCTTATTGAAAAAGCAGAGTTTGCCTTGAACAGCCGCCCCGTCTCGCCCGATGAGGCCTCGGCAAAATCCCTCGACGCGGTATCCCGTAGTATACTGAAAACATTGACGCCGCAGTTGCAAACTGCTACGTGGTCCAAAGAAATGCTGGAGCCGATTTTGACCGAAGCTGCCGCCGCCCATGGCATAGGTTTCGGAAAATTGGCCGCCCCTTTGCGTGCTGCTCTGGCTGGACGCACAGCGACACCCAGTGTTTACGATATGATGCTTGTCTTGGGCCGGGATGAAACGATTGCCCGATTGGATGACGCGGCCGGCTGACGCAAGGCTGCCCACCGATCGAAACAGATACCCCGTTGGGGGACCATCAAATTTCCGCCCCGTGCATCCAGCGCAGGGCGTCAACCGAAAGAGGGATGAATATGGCAGACACAACGGGAACGGCAAAGTTAACTTTCGGCGATAAATCCATCGATCTGCCAATGCGCTCGCCCACCCTCGGTCCGGACGTGGTGGATATCGGCAAGCTTTACGCACAAGCCGATATTTTTACCTATGACCCCGGCTTCACCTCTACCGCCGCTTGCGAAAGTGCGATCACCTATATCGACGGCGACAAGGGTGAGCTGCTGCACCGTGGCTACCCGATTGATCAGCTCGCCAAGGATTCGCATTTCCTTGAAGTGTGCTACCTGCTGCTGTTCGGGGAGCTGCCGAAAAAAGCAGAAATGCTGGACTTTGAAAACCGTGTGACCAATCACACCATGGTGCACGAGCAGATGCACAACTTCTTCCGTGGGTTCCGCCGCGACAGCCACCCGATGGCAACCATGGTTGGTGTTGTCGGTGCCATGTCGGCCTTTTATCACGACAGTCTGGACATCAACGACCCGTGGCAGCGCGAAGTTGCCGCCATCCGGATGATCGCGAAGCTGCCGACCATTGCGGCTATGGCCTACAAGTACTCGGTCGGCCAGCCCTTTGTTTATCCAAAGAATTCCTTGGATTATGCGTCGAATTTCCTGAACATGTGCTTCTCGGTTCCTTGTGAGGATTACAAGGTCGATCCGATTCTGTCCAAAGCGATGGACCGGATTATGATGCTGCACGCCGATCATGAGCAGAACGCCTCGACCTCGACCGTGCGTCTTGCGGGGTCTTCGGGCGCTAACCCGTTTGCCTGTATCGCTGCGGGTATTGCCTGCCTCTGGGGGCCGGCGCATGGCGGTGCTAACCAGGCCTGCCTTGAAATGCTTCGCGAAATCGGCACCGTGGACCGGATTCCCGAATATATCGCCCGCGCCAAGGACAAGGATGATCCGTTCCGCCTGATGGGATTTGGTCACCGCGTCTATAAGAACTTCGACCCGCGCGCGACCGTGATGAAGGAAAGCGCCGACGAGGTGCTGGAACTGATGGGCATCCACAACAACCCGACGCTTCAGGTCGCCAAGGAGTTGGAGCGGATCGCGCTGGAGGATGAGTATTTCGTCTCCAAGAAACTGTATCCGAACGTCGATTTCTATTCCGGCATCATTCTGGATGCGATGGGCTTCCCGACCTCGATGTTCACCCCGATTTTCGCGCTGTCGCGCACCGTGGGCTGGATTTCGCAGTGGAAAGAAATGATCGGCGACCCGACACAGAAAATCGGCCGCCCGCGCCAATTGTATGTGGGCGAAGCGTACCGCGACTATGTTCCGGTCGATAAGCGCTAATTAACTGAGATCAAAGGGAAACGGCGGCCACAAAGGCCGCCGTTTTCATATCCCGTCCATGCCGCGCAAAGCCGTGTAAAGTGCGGGCCGACGGTCACGGAAAATGCCCCAGCTTTCCCGCAGGGCTGCAACCGCCTCCAGATCAATCGTCGCCGTAATAACCTCTTCCGTGTCGCGGCTGGCCTGAACCAGATGCTGGCCTTGATGGTCGGCAATGAAAGATGATCCGTAAAACTCCACCGCGGTGCCTTCGGGTGCCACCTCTCGCCCGATGCGGTTGGAGGCCATGACCGGCATGATATTGCCCGCCGCATGGCCGCGCATCACCATATCCCAATGCGGCTGGCTGTCATAGCCGGGGCTTGGCGGCTCTGACCCGATGGCGGTGGGGTAAAGCAACATCTCCGCCCCCATCAGCGCCATGGCACGCGCCGCTTCGGCAAACCACTGGTCCCAGCAGATGCCAACGCCGATACGTCCGAAGGCGCTATCCCAGACGCGAAAGCCCGTATCGCCGGGGTTAAAATAGAACTTCTCCTCATAGCCCGGACCTTGCGGGATGTGGCTCTTGCGGTAATTCCCCAACACACGCCCGTCTGCATCGATCATCGCCAGCGAATTGAAATGCGCCTGCCCGGCTTTTTCAAAATAGGATAGCGGCAGCACAACCCCCAACTCCCGCGCCAGATCGGCAAAGCGGGCGATCAAGGGGTGGCCAGCCATCGGGGCTGCGAGCTTGAAATACTCCGGTCGCTGCGTGATGCAGAAATAAGGGGTGGCGAACAGCTCTTGTATCAGGATGACCTGCGCGCCCTTCCCGGCCGCCTGGCGCACCAGCGCCTCGGCTTTATCGGCGTTGGCGGGCAAGTCCCAGGAACAGGCGAACTGAGTAGCAGCGAGTGTGACGGGGCGCATGGGCAAAGTCCTTTCGGCGGATCGCCCCCACAATGGCGCGACATGCGGGCCTTGCAAAGAGCCGGTTTCACAGGGAAGCTGTCGCGAAACTGCCAAGAGGTCTGAAAATGCCCGAATTTGCCCAGAGCCCCGCCGATATTCCCAGCCGTGAGACCCTGCTTTCCATGTCTGGCCTAGCCTTCATGCAAGCGATGCTGGCGGGGCGGATGCCGCATCCGGCGATTGCGCAGATCATGGGCTATCATCTGGACGCGGTAGAGGCGGGCCGCGTGCAATTTCGCGGGCAAGCAAGCCTGGCCCACACCAATCCGGTCGGCGCGGTGCATGGGGGCTGGTACGGCACTTTGCTGGATAGCGCCCTGGGCTGCGCCGTCATGACCGCCGTGCCACAAGGTCACTGGTATACGACCTTGGAATACAAAGTTAATCTGACCCGCGCCCTGCCTCTGGAAACCGAGGTGATCGCCGAAGGCATCCTCGACCACGCAGGCCGCACGACGGCCACGGCCCATGCCAGCATTCGCGGCGCATCTGATGGCAAACTTTACGCCACGGGTACCACGACCTGCATTATTCTGGAGGGTTAGGCCCTAAGGCTGCCGCAAATGACCTGGCACGATCTTGGGTCGGAACCCCCAGCGAGAGCGGTTCAGCAAGGCAGTGGGGTGCAAATGCTCTGACGGGTCACGGCCCACCTCGCGCCGTTTACGCAGCAAGAACACCGCACCAAAGCCGCGCCAGGTGCCAACCATAGGCGCGTCCGGATCGCAGGGAAACCGCGCCTGCCAGCCGTTTGGCAAATGCATGCCGCACCCCTCCATCCGTTCCAGCATCCAGACCAAGGGGATATTCGACAGCGGCCGCGCCTTTTGATAGCGGCCGATCTGCCCGCCGATATCGGCATGGGCACCGCGAAACCAGACCTGTTCGATATTACCGGCCCAGTTCGGCGGGCAAGTCCAGAGCACGGGTTCGAACACCACGCGGGTCTCATTCATCGCAAGGGCATGGAAACCGTGTTTGATCGAATGGCCAAGCGCATGGTTGTGAAAGGCGTGCTCATGCTCGGTCAACATCCACAGAAACGGCAGGCGCATCCCCAGCGCCTTGACCGTATCCCAGACACCGACCATCTCGATCGGCACGGTCTCATGGCAGAATTCGCGCGCGAAGGCTTTGGCGGCATGGCCATGCGGATCAAGCTGGTAATGGCGATAGGCCAGCCGCACATTCCGCTCGGTCGCCGCATCGCGCTTCAGCAGCCCCACCTGATCAATCGCCCCCGCTAGGGATCGCACAGCATAGGCCCCGCGCGAATAGCCCAGCAGAAAAATCCGGTCCCCCGGCATGTAATGGCTGGCCAGATAGCCATAGGCCCGCCGGATTTGCCGGTTTATGCCCCGCCCCTGCGCCACATCCGAAAGCTGCGCCCAATCCACCCATTGCACGCCGGGTTCATAGTAAATCCGCCGCTGCATACTGGCCCCTGCATCGCAGAGCAGCTTGAACACAAGCCCTGCGTTGCTTTCATACCCCGCCTCCAGCGAGGACAACGTCCCATCGAGGATGATGATATGGTCGACCACGCCGCGACGCGTATGCGCATCCTGCGCAGGCCCATCCGTCACCACGGCGGGCGTGCTGCGAAACCAAGATCGAAGGCGATTAAAGAGTGTCAGCGTCTCCCCCCTTGTCAGCGGCAAGCCGTAACCATGACCATACACGCATTGGGGTAAATGGCATCTGAATTTGCGTCACCCCATGCTGCGCCATCGCATCCGAAACCGCGTTGGAAATTGCGCCGAGTGATCCCACGGTGCCCGCCTCGCCGCAGCCTTTCATGCCCAAAGGATTGGTGATGGAGGGCACCGGCTCTGTCGCAAACTGAATCATCGGAAGATCTTGCGCGCGGGGCATCGCATAGTCCATGAAACTTGCTGTGAGCAACTGACCAAACTCATCGAAAACCGCGTTTTCCATCACCGCCTGCCCAAAGCCCTGTGCCACACCCCCGTGGACCTGACCTTCCACCAGCGCGGGGTTGATCATGGTGCCGAAATCATCGACGACCACATAGCGATCAAGCCGGATATGGCCTGTTTCGGGGTCCAGTTCGACCTCGGCCAGATGCGCACCATTGGGAAAGCTGCCAGCCTCCAACGTGATGGTTTCGCGGTGCGACAGCAGATCGTCGCGCCCTGCCGCCCGCGCCCGCTCTGCCGCCTCGATCAACGTCAGCCGCAGGTTGGAGCCGGGCGCGCCAAAGCGGCCATCGTCATAGGCGACACCAGCGCCCAGCTCCGTCTCCAGAAAAGTTGCGAACGCGGGGATCATCGCGCGAACCACCGCGCCAATGGCCGTCCCCTGCACCGTAACAGAGCGGGAGCCACCCGTCCCGCCGCCTTTGGCGATCCTGTCGCTATCGCCTTGGATCACGCGGATCAGCGCTGCGTCGATGCCCGTCTGTTCAGCCAGCATCGCGGTGTAAACCGTCTCATGCCCCTGACCGTTGGATTGGGTGCCGACATAGAGCGTCACCGTGCCGTCAGGTTCGTAGACGACATGCGCCGTTTCCTCGGGGCTGCCGAGGATGCTTTCGATATAACAGGCAAGTCCTGCGCCACGGGTCAGCCCTTTGGCCGCCGAGGCGGCCTGCCGCCTGGCATAGCCTTCCAGATCGGCCTCACTGCGCAAGCGGTTCAGAACACGGCTAAAATCGCCCACATCAATCGTCAGCCCGTTTACCATTTTGTAGGGAAAAGCCCGCACGAAATTCCGTTCCCGCAGCGCGAACGGGTCGAGCCCCAGCACCCGCGCGGCATTGTCCATCGCGCATTCCAGCGTCATGATCGCCTCGGGCCGCCCCGCACCGCGATAGGCATCCAGCGGGGTCGTATGGGTGTAAATGCCTTGCGCGGTCAGCAACGCCGTCTGAATATCATAGCAGCCGGTGAACACCTTGGAGAACAGGTCCGACTGGATCGCCTGAGCGAATTGTGAATTATACGCCCCCATGTTGGAGATCACGTCAGCGCGGTAAGCCGCTATCCGGTGATCTGCGTCAAAGCCGAGTTCGGTGCGCACCACCAGATCGCGCGCGCCATTGTCCGAAAGCATCGCCTCTGTGCGTTCCGACACCCAACGCACGGTCCGGCCCAGCATCCGCGCAGCCGCCGCAAGGCAGATGTATTCGGGATAGGTCATCGCCTTCATCCCGAAGCCGCCGCCAACGTCGGGGTTCGTGACCCGCACATTGGCAGGGTCCAGCGCCAGCATCCGCGCCAGTTCCCCCTTCTGCACCCAGACGCCTTGGCCGCTGAAACACAGATGCAGCCGCCCGCCATCCCATTCGGCAAAGGCCACCCTTGGTTCCATCGCGTTCACAATCACACGGTTATGCACCACCTCATGGACGACCCGATGGGCGGATGCCGCCAGTGCCGCCTCTACCCGCGCCTCATCCCCCATCGCCCAGTCATAGGCGCGGTTCTGCGGGGCCTCGTCATGGACAGTTGCGCCGCCCAAGGCGAGATCAAGCTTCACCGCCTGCTCGCTATACTCCATCCCGATCAGCTCTGCCGCATCGTGTGCTGCGTCCAGTGTCTCGGCCACGATCATCGCAACCGGTTCACCCACATAGCGCAAGGTGCTACGCGCCAACACCGGACGCTCCGGCATCGCCCCGCGAGAGCCATCGCGATTGCCAACTGCAACCCCGCGCATTCCCAGCACAACACCCTCAGCCTCTAAGCGCTCCGCCGTCAGCACAAGCCGCACGCCCGGCACAGCCTCAGCCGCTGCCAGATCCAGAGCGTCGATCACCGCATGGGCGACCGGAGAGCGGAAGAACAGCGCGTGTAACGCATTTTCGGGTGCGATATCATCCACATAGCGCCCCGCCCCCGTCAGCAGACGGATGTCTTCCAACCGGCCCACACCTTGCGCTTTACCGAATTTCGTCATCACCGCCCCATATTCCATTCTGCACAAAGACTAACCCCCCGGCGGGGTTTGTCCAGCCGGGGGGCGCAATCCTCTTTCACAGATCAATCAGACGGTCAGGCCTGCAGGTTCAGCACCGTTTCCATGCCCAGTTCACCGAAGCCGTTGAACCGGGTGTTGGTCACGGTGGAATAGGCCCCCATACCGTGGAACAGCAGGTAATCACCCTCGGCCAGATCCTCGGGCAGCATCAACTCGCCCGGCAGTCGGTCAACGGAATCGCATGTCGGGCCAAAGACGATGCGGGCCACAGGTTCCCCCGTGCGTAACACGCCTTCGGGTGATTTCACCTCGGTCCGGTCGATCACGCCGATCATCGGCAATTCGGTCAGCGACCCGTAAACCCCGTCGTTCAGGAACACATGGGTATCATCGCGCAGCGCCTTCACGCGGGTTGCCACGCTGAACGCATCGCCGCACAGGCCGCGACCCGGCTCGCACACCAAAAGCGGGCGTGCATCGCCAAA
>JBFHGI010000033.1:0-10477 GCA_041583175.1 Pseudorhodobacter sp.
CTGCTTTCCAGCAGGATGTTGTTGGCCACGTTCAGGGTCAGCAGAATGATGAGCGGCCCCATCGCATTGGGCAAAATATGGCTGAAAATGATCTTCCAGTTTGGCAGGCCGTAACTTGCCGCCGCCTGCACGAACTCGCGCTGACGCAGGCTCAGCACCGACCCGCGCACCAGCCGCGCATATTGCACCCATTGCGATACGATCATCAGGATAATGATCCGGTCGATCCCCGGCCCGACGATGGCGATAACGGTAATCGCGAGCAGGATGAACGGCAACGCCAGCTGCACGTCTGCAAAGCGCATCACAAAGCTGTCGAGGAAGCCGCGGTAATAGCCCGCATAAAGCCCGATCACCGTGCCCAGCACCACGGATCCGAGGGCCGATAGCAGGCCGACCGTCAACGAAATGCGGCCGCCGTGGACGATGCGGGCCAGAATGTCACGGCCCAGCGGGTCGGTGCCCAGCGGGTTTGCCCAGTTTTGAAACGGCTCTGACAACCGTGCCAGCAGGTTCACTTCTGTGCCGCCGTCCGGAAACAGCACGCCGGAGAACAAGACCAGTAAAGTAAGCACGCAGGTCAAACTGGCTCCGGCGATAAATTCGAACTTGGCGAAACGGCTTTTTCTAAAGCGCTGATACCGTGAAGCAGTGGGATTTTGTGTTGTGTCAGACATATCAAGCCACCCGAATGCGAGGATCAATCAAGCCATAGACGAGGTCCACAGCAAGGTTAACGGCGACAATCATGATCGCCAGAATAGAGACGGTTGCCTGCAACAGCGGGTAATCGCGTTGCGCGATCGCCTCGATCGACAGGGTGCCCATACCGGGCCAGTTAAAGACCAACTCGACCACCACCAGCCCGCCGATCAGGTTGCCGAATTGCAACCCGAGGAACGTGACAATGCCGATGGCGGCGTTGCGCAGGGCGTGTTTATAGACCACTGACCATTCGCTGAGCCCCTTGGCGCGGGCCACCATCACGTATTGCGCAGAAAGCGTTTCAAGCATTTGCGTCCGCACCAGACGCACATTGGTTGCTGTCAGAATGATGCCGATCGTCGTTGCAGGCAGGATCAGCGCCGGCCATGTGTCAAATCCTGACGCAGGCAGAATCGGGAAGGTGATCGACAAAAGCAGCACAAACATTATGCCGAGCCAGAAATTCGGAAACGAAAGACCCACAAGCGACAGCACACGGATGATCTGATCTGAAATACCGCCCTTGTGCAATGCGGCGTGAATACCAAGCGGGATCGAAATGAGGATCGAAATCCCCATAGAAGCTGCAGCCAATAGGAGGGTGGATGGCAGGGCGATGCCGATCAGATTTGCAATCGACCCGCGGAAGAAAGAGTTGCCGAGATCAAAAGTGACCAGATCTTTAAGAAAATCGAGATACTGCGCATAAAAGGGCTGGTTCAGGCCCAAAGCCTCGCGAATACGCACAAGATCCTCTGCGGTGACGCTACTTGACTCGGCAGTCATCATCACCGCCGGATCACCGGTCAAACGCACGGCGAAGGCTACAAAAAGCGTCACTGCCAAAGTCACAAGGACGGCCTGCAAAACGCGTTGCAAAATAAAGCGGAATACTGGCATTCGGGACCTCGATCGTTGTCGGCATGTCTTGCCGGTGCGGGTGTATGATCCGGCCCCCGCGATGCTGCGGAGGCCGGACTGGGTTTTAGTCGACGGTGACGCTCATGTAGCGCGCACGGTCATCCGGTGCAGGAGTGAACCCTTTGACGCGGGTGTTCACGCCATAGATTGTCGAGGTGTTATAGAGCGGCAGGTCAAGAGCTTGCTCCTGCGCGTAGCGTGCGACTTCTTGCAATGCCTTTTCGCGGACATCACGGTCATAGGTCAGGCGCTGCGCATCGAGCAACTCGTCGAGCTTGGCGTCTTTCACATAGGGGTTATAACGCTCGCCGGAATGATACAGCAGATAGGCCGTGTTATCATAATCGAACGTCCAACCGCCCCAGCCGTAGTAGAACATATCGCCGGTTTTGCCGCCTTCGATGATGTCGTTGAAGTAGATGCTGCTCTCATGCGTGCGGATCGACACGTTCAGGCCGACCTGACCGAGATAGGCGGAAATCACCTGTGAAACTTCGCGGAAGGTTTCATCGTTATTCGGCATATCGAGGGTGATCTCGGTGCCCGGCTTCACGCCAGCCTCAGCCAAAAGCGCCTTTGCGGCTTCCGGATCGAAAGGATAGGCTTCAAGCTTGGGGTCGTTGCCAAAAGACTTGGCACCCTGCGCGCTGGAGATCGGGCTGGCCAGACCGCCCAGCATTGCTTCGACGATGGTTTTGCGATCAACCGCCATGGAAATAGCACGTCTAACGCGTGGATCAGCTGTAATGCCGCTCGCGGTGTTGAAGCGGGTCAGAACAACCGTCGGGCCATCTACTGCAACCAGATCGACGTCTTCGTCGTTCTTAATGGTTTCCACCGAAGGTGTCGGGATGTTCAAGGCAATATCAACACCGCCAGATAGCAGCTCGGCCATCCGCGTTGCGTCTTCCGAGATGAAGCGGATGTTGACGGCATCCAGCTGTGCTTCGCCGTTCCAATAACCGTCAAACTTCGCCAGCTTTACACCGACGGTGGGCGTGTACTCAACCACGCTGAACGGGCCAGTTCCGACCGGCTTCATGTCGAAGGCTTCTTCGCCGACTTCCTTGATATACTTCGGCGGAACGATCATCGCACCATAACCGGCCAGCTTGGTGATCAGCACCGGATCTGGGCTTTCCATCAAGAAATCGACGGTGAATTCATCAACCACGACCACTTCGCGGATGGAGGTGTAGTTGCTGCGCTGCGGGCCTTTTTCACCCTCTGCGCCAAGAAGGCGGTCAAAGGTGTATTTTACGGCCTCGGCATTGAAGGGCTCGCCATCGTGGAATTTGACGCCCTGGCGCAGGGTAAAGCGGATGCGGGTTTCATTGTCGAGGAATTCCCAGCCTGTTGCCAGTCCGGGCTGTAACACAAGGTCTTCGCCGCGGAACACAAGCCCTTCAAAAATATTGCTGCCAATCGAGCCCCAAGACAGGCGGAACGTGTCGATTGGATCAAGGTTTTGCGGGTCCTGACGTTGGGCAACGTTCAAGGTCGTATCTTGCGCGAAGACAGGCGTCGCAAGCGCGAAACAGGTTGCCAGCAGTGCGAAGCGCAGAGCGCCCTTTGCCATTATGTTGGGGCGAATTCTCATTCAATGACTCCTGATGTGTGGTTGATTTGGCGGGGTGTGGTTTCAAGTGGCTTGCGCGGCAACGAAGTGCCCTTCGCTCACTGCCTTGAGGGTTATCGGCGTCGGTTCGTCGCCCACAGCACGCATGCCGCTGGGGATTTCGCCTTCCATCGGCGCGCGCGTCGGTCGAACGCCGGGATTGAGGACCGGCACCGCAGACAAAAGCCTTTTGGTGTAGGGGTGTTGTGGGTTTTCAAAGATCTGTTGGCGACTGCCGATTTCGACGATCTGGCCCAGATACATGACAGCGACACGGTGGCTGATCCGCTCGACCACTGCCATGTCATGGGTGATGAAGAGGTAAGACAGGCCCTGTTCCGCTTGCAGTTGCATCAAGAGATTGACCACTTGTGCTTGCACGCTGACGTCAAGCGCCGAGACGGCCTCATCCGCGATGATCAGACTCGGATCACAGGCCAGCGCGCGTGCGATGCACAGGCGCTGGCGTTGCCCGCCGGAAAACTGGTGCGGATAGCGCCCCGCGTGGTCCGCGGGCAGGCCGACCTTCACGAGCAAATCTGCGATCTTTTCCTTCGCTTCGGCCTTTGTCGTCACAAGGCCATGGACCAAAGCAGGTTCGATCAGGCTGTCACCGACCGGCTTGCGCGGGTTAAGCGAGCCGTAAGGATCCTGAAAGACGTATTGCGTCTGCTTGCGAAAGGCTTTGCGATCCTCGGCAGGCAACGAAAAGATGTCCTGCCCGCGAAAGCGCATCGCGCCGGACACCGGTTCCTGCAATTGCTGGATGGTCTTGCCAACGGTCGACTTTCCACTACCGGACTCTCCGACAAGCGCCAGAGTTTCGCCCGGATAGATGTTGAACGATACTTTCTCGGCGGCATGGACGCGGTGGGTGACGCGGCTCAGCAGCCCGGCTCGAATGTCGAACCGAACCGTCAGGTCCTCGATTTCCAGCACCGGTTTGCTACGGTCCACCGGTTTGGCAGGGACTGTATCAGGCGCGATCTCTTGACCTGGGATATCGAAAAGCTTGGGCATCGTGGTGCCGGTCATCGAGCCTATGCGTGGCACGGCGGCCAGAAGCTCTTGCGTGTAGGATGCTTTGGGATGGCTAAGCACCGTTCTCACGGCACCTGCTTCGATGGGCTTGCTCGCTTTCATCACCAGCACGTCATCGGCCATTTCCGACACCACACCCATATCATGGCTGATGAAAATCACCGAGGTCTGCATTTCAGCCTGAAGATCGCGGATGATGTGCAGGATTTGTGCCTGAATGGTCACGTCAAGTGCGGTTGTCGGCTCGTCTGCAATCAGGATTTTCGGCTGGCAGCACAGCGCCATTGCGATCATCACCCGCTGGCGCATGCCCCCCGAAAGCTGGTGTGGATAATAACCCAGCAATCGCTTGGCATTCGGGAGACGCACAAGGTCAAGAAACTCTTGCGCTTTCAGGCGTGCATCCCCCCGCGACAAGCCTTGGTGCAGGCTGAGTGTTTCGCCCATCTGCGAGCCAATCGTAAAGACCGGATTAAGTGAGGTCATCGGTTCCTGAAAGATCATCGCGATCTCATTCCCGCGGACCTGACGAAACTCGTTCTCGGTCAATTGGCCGAGATTGACGCGCCGCCCCAGAACGTCACTTTGAAACAGCATCTCACCGCCAGCGACTTGCCCGCCCAAGTGCTTTAGCAAGCCGAGGATCGCCAGCGATGTGATCGACTTGCCCGAGCCGGATTCACCGACGATGGCGAGCGTGCGATTGTGGGCAAGATCAAAGGATACGCCATCCACAACACGCGCGGCAGAGGGGCCTTCTCCGAATGTGACGCTCAGGTCACGGACGCTGAGCAAAGGTGTTTTCGAAGCGGTCGTATCGGGCATGGCGGTGTCCTTCTCAAACGGCTTTTGCTGGGCGCGCTGTCAATGCAAGCGTGAGGGTTTCGATACAGATCGCGACGGCATCAGTTGTCATGGCCAAGCTCATCGACGCCGATTGCCGTGTGCGGCCCTGCATCTGGACGATATTCGCAGGGGTCTGCGGGACGTGAATGAAACCTGTCAGCGTCTGCAGACCGCGCTTTTCGATCACATGTGCGGTGGTATAAAGCATCTGGTTGCACAGATGCGTGCCGGCATGGAACGACACTGCCGCCGGTATCCCCGCGGCATTTACGGCGGCGACCATGTCAGCATTTGGCAGCGTTGCGTTATACCCCACAGGCCCACCGGAAATGATCGGCGAAAGATTGAGCTGCGCACCGGAAGTATCGGGCACGTCAAAGTGCAACCAATTCACGCCCACCATTTCGGCCTGAATGATTGCAGCACCGGATACGCCGATACCAACCCAGGCGTCCGGTTGGTGTGTGTCCAGCAGCATCTCAACGCTTTTCGATAGGCCATCAGAGTGGACAGGCATCACATGACCGATCACCTCGCATCCGGCCCAGCTGCGCTTGCCGAGTTCGCCCACAACTTGTGCTGCAGGGTTGTTCTCTGCCTTTGCCCATGCGCCATAACCGGCAACAAGTATCTTTGGTTGATGCACCCTGCGTCCTTCCTCTGCGTAACGTTGAAGAAGTTTCTTGGCCACTGACTTGCTGCAATCAAGTCATTTTGCTACATAGGTGTATGCATAAATATTATACCTGAAAGAGCGATACATGAAGCATCGGCAGGTCGAAGCCTTTCGATACGTGATGCAGACCGGCACAACGGCGCAGGCTGCAAATCTTATGTCTGTAACCCAGCCCGCGGTAAGCAGGCTCATCGCGGATCTGGAATATCACTTAGAATTCAAGCTGTTCGAGCGCAGTAACGGGCGGCTGCATCCGACGCCAGAGGCAACACAATTCTATTCGGCGGTGGACAGGTTCTTTATCGGAATTGAAGAATTGGAGCATTCCGCCCAGCTACTTCGCGACAGGTCGCCGACGTCGTTAAAAGTCTTTGCAACGCCCGCTCTTTCGACAAGTATTGTTCCGAAGGCGATTTCGCGTTTTCGCAAACTGCACGCGAATGTAGCAATCCAGCTTGAATCTGCATCATATACGCGGATCGCGTTAAGGTTGCAGACCCATCAGGCCAGTCTGGGAATCACCCATGCTTTCCCCGACTTGCCGGGACTGACGCAAGAGACCTTCCTACGGGTGTCTCATGTCTGCGCGATGCACGCCTCGCATCCGCTTGCAAGCAAGGACGTTATCGTGCCGCAAGACCTCGAAGGCGAGAATGTATTGCGCATTCTGCCCGAGGGAGAGGTGGATTGGGATGACACGATGGCGATCCTGAAAAACGCCGGCGTCCGGTTCAACAGTGATATCGCCACGCAAAGCTCGCACACTGGCTATGCGCTCATCGCCGAGAATCTTGCTCTTGGTTTGATAGAGCCTTTTGCTGCCCATCCCTGGCGCAAGAACGGTGTAGTGACGCGGCCTTTTGAGCCGCGACTTGATTTCACCTATGTGGTCGCGCGGCCCGAGTTGCAGCCCGTCTCCAGCATCGTGAAAGAATTTATGACCATCCTGCGCGAAACTGCCGCGTCTTTCGGCACAGACGGGGGCGGCTGATCCTGTCGGGCTAGACGGTTTGGCCCCCGAATTGCGCGAGGGTGATGCCGCTCTCTTGCAATGCACAGCGCACCTCGGCGGCAATGCGAACCGCTGTGGGGGTGTCGCCGTGCAGGCATATCGTATCAATGCGCGTTTCGATGCGTTTGCCGCTTTGGGTGATTATGGCGCCCTCGCGGACCATTTCCGCCATACGGCGGCCTGCTACGTTCGGATCGTGGATCACCGCGCCGGGCAAAGCACGATCGACCAGAGTTGCGTCGTCGTTATAGGCCCGATCCGCAAAAACCTCGCAAGCCACCTTGCAGCCTAGGGCAGAGGCCGCGCGCTGCTGGCCAGTGCCCGCCAGAACCATAACGATAATCTCGGGGGCGATATCGAGAGCGGCCTCATAACAGGCCTTGGCCATCGCCTCATCCTCGGATGCCATATTGGCCAATGCGCCATGAAGCTTTAGATGGCGCAGCTTACTGCCCGCAGCACGCGCCATCGCCTGAGCTGCACCCATCTGATAACGCATAAGATTCTGGAGGGAGGCGGTCGTGAAACGCATCCGCTGACGCCCGAACCCGTGCAGATCGGGAAAGCCCGGATGCGCGCCGATGCCGACACCTTTTTGCGCCGCCGCCTTCATTGTCGCGGCCATCACATCCCAATCGCCCGCATGAAACCCGCAGGCGACATTGGCTGAGGTCACGATATCCAGCAAAGCCGCATCGTCGCCCATTTTCCAAGCGCCATAGCTTTCGCCCATATCCGCGTTCAGATCGACCGTTTGTGGCATACTATAGCCCCTCCATGTCTTCGTTTCCGGTGACCATTCCGCTGATCAGATTGTAGGACAGCAGATCGTGCATAAAGCGTGGATCACGGATCAGCGGGCGGCAGTGTTTGCCCAACTCGGCGCGCCGTTTGGCTTCGGCACGTTCCAGTTCTACGGCCTCTTGCAGTTCGACGAAACGGAACCGCAGTTCGGCCCCTGCCGGCGCCTGTGCCACGCGTGGCAAATCACAAGGCAGAACCGTGCCGATACGTGGATAGCCACCGGTGGTTTGGCATTCGGCCATCAACACAAAGGGCGTGCCGTCACCGGTGATCTGGATGTCGCCGGGCAGTACGATTTCAGACACCACATTGCGCCCGCCCTCGACATGATAGCCCCCGCCTTGAGGGGTCAAGGCGACCCCCATCCTGTTGGCACGGGCGGCGCGGCGCAACGGCTCGGATTGCAGGCGATCCAGCTCCGCCTTGCCGAAAAGATGGGTTTGAAAGCTAGAGGTGAGGCGAACCGCACCGCCTTGAAAGCGGTCCTCCGGCTCGATCATCCTGTTTGTCCGGCTTCCCATGTCGGGGCCAATCTCCAGCGTATCGCCAGCCTGTAACAGCCTGCCAATTCCGGCAGAGAGATGCGCGGATGCGGCGCCCAGAAAAAGCTGCGCAACAAACCCGCCGCCAACATGCACATATCCGTAACACCCCGTCGTGGCGGCGCCGATGGACAAACGTGCGCCGGCAGGCAACCAGTGCGAGGCGTTCCACACGACCGTTTCCCCGTCGATTGTCGCACGCATGGGCGCGCCCGTCAGTGCGATGCGCGTGTCCTCATTGGTTGTAAACTCGCCTCCCATCGCCGCCATCTCTAGCGCAAGCGTGCCCGCAGGCTGACCAAGCAACGCCGCGCCTTCGGCCAGCGCCAGCCGGTCCGCGGCTCCACCACGCGACAGACCAAGTGCCAAATGGCCGGCGCGCCCCATGTCCTGCAATGTCATGCTGGGGCCTGCACGTAGGATCGTTAGTTGGGCGCTCATCTGATCATCTCGTAGGTTGCTCCGCCGTTGGGGTCGCGGCGCATGTTGCTCAACGACGCGGCATCAGTGGCAATGAATTGCACCTCGTCACCGGGGCGCAAAAGGATCGGTTCGTCCGCCTCGGGTTGGAACAGGTTGATGGCTGTCTGGCCAATATGCTGCCAGCCGGTTGGTGCAGAAACGCCAAACAGCACGAATTGCCGGATCGCCACGACCAAAGCCCCTTGCGGGACGCGCTCGGTCAATTGGCTTTGGCGGGGAATGTCCCACGCCTCGGGCAATTCCCCCAGATAGGGCTGTCCGGGCGCAAAGCCGAGCGCTTGTACACGCACTCGCGCGTTGGAAAGCGAGGCAATCGCTTCGGCTTCGCTCATCCCCGCTGCTGCTGCGGCCTGCGCAAGTTGCGGGGCCAGAGCGGTGCCATAAACGGTTGGTATGCGCCAGAAACGCCGCCCCACCGGCAAAGTCGCGTCAAACCAGTTGCGGAGTTTCAAAAGGCTTTCGACTTTGGCTTGCAACACATCGTGCGACAGGTGCAACGGGTTGAAGCGCACGAAGCAAGACACCAGTGTCGATGATATTTCCTCGACTCCGTCCCAGCTTTCGGCCTCAACGGCTGCACGAAAGGCCAAGGCGGCGCGGTTGGCAGGTTCGCCCAATCTGTCGCCAAAACTGATCAAGAGACCGTCCACGCCACCGGTGCGGATTATGGGAAAGTCAGGTGTTGGATCGCTCACATTTGCTCCGGCAGATATGTCATGATTGAGAGGAAAATCACAAGGAGCATCGCCCCCCTGCTTGTTTACTGGACGATAACATCTTTGCATTACGCTTACATTTCGTCAACGTTTTGTAGTTATTTAATGCCTGTAAAAGCGGTTACTGTTGAAATATCGAAAAAATATTGGCATCATATGTGAAAATTGCCATCGATTTGCACATGATGAGGGTTCAAAATGACCGACAAACCCACCGCCGACGGCCGAATCGTCTCCTCCCGCCATCTGGCCGAAGGTGACGGCTGGGAACTGTCAGAGCTTGAGTTTGGTCTGATCGTCGGGTTCAACGCCTTTTCGCGATGGGTCACGCGCTGCATGGCCGCTGCGGGTCAACCCGACCTCAGCCCGCTCGAAATTCTGATCCTGCATAACGTCAACCATCGGGACAGGGACAAGCGGCTTTCCGACATCAGCTTTCTGCTCAATATCGAAGACAGTCATACGGTGAACTACGCCCTGCGCAAACTGCTCAAATCCGGCCTGCTGGTTTCGGAGAAGCGGGGCAAGGAGGTCTTCTACCGCACTTCGGCAGAGGGGATCGCGCTATGCAAAGCCTACCGCGATGTGCGGCAGCAATGTCTGCTGGACGGGCTGGTACCCACGGATATGAACAGCGTTGAGCTGCGAGATCTGGCCCGTATGCTGCGCGCTCTGTCGGGTCACTACGATCAGGCCAGCCGCGCCGCCGCCTCGCTTTGATATCGCGCCTTGATCCAACCTTGAGGCCGGATGGAACGATGTAACCTACGGGCAATAGCTGTAAGGCTGGTTGGATCCTTACATCTTGTCGGCGGCGCAGCCCATCGGCAAGCGTGGGCGACAGCCCGTTTTCAAGGACGCCGCCGTCCAGACCTGCCTGACGATGAAGGTTCTTTCTTGGTGTGGCGTTGCGGCAAACGATCGGGTTTGGAACAAGCCTGCTGGGCGCTCTCATAAATTGCAGGCAAACCATTGGCGGGCTGTGAATGGCTCGGGATTTCAACCGCTAGGTGGCGGAGTTCCAGATGCATGTCGCGGTGCTGAACGGCTACACGGTGCTTGGCATCCCCGTCACAATGGTCGTGGGATAGGTTTGTCCGGCATAAGGGGGAA
>JBFHGI010000034.1:0-10400 GCA_041583175.1 Pseudorhodobacter sp.
AGGCGGCCAATGTGCCGATGATCGTGGCCATCAACAAGATGGACAAGCACGACGCCAACCCGACCAAAGTGCGCACGGATCTGTTGCAGCATGAGATCGTGGTGGAGGCGATGTCGGGTGATGTGCAGGATGTCGAGCTTTCGGCAAAAACCGGCATGGGCATCGACAAGCTTCTGGAAGCGATTGCCTTGCAGGCCGAGATTCTGGAGCTGAAGGCGAACCCGAACCGCGCCGCAGCCGCTGCCGTGATCGAAGCCAAGCTGGACGTGGGTCGTGGACCGGTTGCGACTGTTCTGGTCAGCAACGGTACATTGCGCCGTGGTGACATCTTTGTTGTGGGTGAGCAGTGGGGCAAGGTCCGTGCGCTGATCGACGACAAGGGCGACCGGGTGGAAGAGGCCGGGCCATCGACTCCGGTCGAAGTGTTGGGCCTTTCGGGGACGCCCGCTGCCGGTGACGTGCTGAACGTGGTGGAAACCGAAGCGCAGGCGCGGGAAATCGCGACCTATCGTGAGAAGGCAGCGAAGGACAAGCGCGCTGCTATCGGTGCGGCAACCACGCTGGAGCAGTTGATGGCGAAGGCCAAGGCTGACAAGGACGTGTCGGAACTGCCGATCATCGTGAAAGCCGATGTTCAGGGCTCTGCCGAAGCGATCGTGCAGGCGATGGAGAAGATCGGCAACGACGAGGTGCGCGTGCGCGTGCTGCATTACGGCGTTGGTGCGATTACCGATTCGGATGTTGGCCTGGCCGAGGCGTCGAATGTGCCGATCATCGGTTTCAACGTGCGGGCGAATGCCTCGGCGCGGCAGTCGGCGAACCAGAAGGGTGTCGAGATCCGCTATTACTCGATCATCTATGATCTGGTGGACGACATCAAGGACGCGGCATCCGGCTTGCTGAAAGCCGAAGTGCGCGAAACCTTCATCGGTTATGCGCAGATCAAAGAGGTGTTCAAGGTTACTGGCGTTGGCCATGTGGCGGGTTGTATCGTGACCGAAGGCGTTGCGCGCCGTTCGGCCGGGGTGCGCTTGCTGCGGGATGATGTGGTGATCCATGAGGGCACGCTGAAAACGCTGAAGCGCTACAAGGACGAAGTGAAGGAAGTCACTTCGGGTCAGGAATGCGGTATGGCGTTCGAGCGGTATGAGGATATTCGCCAAGGCGATGTGATCGAGATCTTTGAACGCGAAGAGATCGAGCGCAAGCTTGACTAGGCCAGTGGGCGCTTCAGTCGCCTGACGACAGAGACTCAAAAGGCCGGACGATCTGTCCGGCCTTTTGAGTGTTCTGCCGAATAGGCGTCAGGCAGGACTAAACTGCCGTTGCGATATGTTGAGGCTCCAGTTTGCGGGCCGGCATGATTGGCGTGCCGACAAAGTTCTTTTCATCAACCCGCACGATGATTTTTCCATCCGGTAACTGGCCGACTTGCAGCCCCTGTACCGATACACAGCTTCCCAGTGTTATTGTTCGCAGCATTGCTAATCCCCCAACCAGCATTTTGATAACGATACCCAAATACGGCTCAATATCCAGCAAGAATTTTCGGCATTCGGAGGGATTGCGGCTTTTTTATGAGCAAATTTTTATCGCTGGCTGTTCCGGCGCGGGCCTGACGCTGGCATTCGGGTCTAAAGCCAGTCGCGGAGAATCGGGATGAGGGGAAGGTCCGCAGGGGGCATGGGATAATCCCGCAAATTCTCGGGGCGCACCCATGCCAGATCTTGCCCTTCGCGGCCTTGGACGATTCCCTGCCATTTGCGGCAGGCAAACAGCGGCATCAGCAAATGGAAATCGGGGTAGCTGTGGCTGGCGAAGGTGAGCGGCGCGAGGCAGGAGGCCCAGGTGTCGATGCCCAGCTCTTCCTGCAACTCGCGGATCAGGGCGGTTTCCGGGGTCTCGCCGGGGTCGACTTTGCCGCCGGGGAATTCCCACAGGCCCGCGAGTGACTTCCCCGCGGGGCGTTGGGCGAGGAGGACGCGGCCATCGGTATCAATCAGGGCAACGGCGGAGACGAGGATGATTTTCATGGAGCGCCTTAATGGGCAGGCGCCGGGGGGCTGTCTGCCCCCCGGACCCCCCGAGGATATTTATGCCGAAAAGAAAGCGGGATCAGGAGCGGTAATCGGCGTTGATGTCGATGTAGCCGTGGGTCAGATCGCAGGTCCAGACTGTCTTTTTCGCTTTGCCGAGGCCCATATCGACGCCGATCACCAACTCGTCGTTCTTCATATAGGCGGAAGTGGCCTCTTCGGAATAGTCGGGGCTGCGCCAGCCGTTCTCGGCCACGACCAGATCTCCGAAGCGGATGGAGAGCTTGTCACGCTCGGCTTTCGCGCCGGATTTACCGATTGCCATGACAACGCGGCCCCAGTTGGCATCCTCGCCCGCGACGGCGGTTTTCACCAAGGGGGAATTGGCGATGGCCATCGCAGCGAGATGGGCGTCCTTTTCGGTTGCGGCACCGGTGATCTGCACCTCGACCAGTTTGGTCGCGCCTTCGCCGTCACGGGTGACCTGTTTGGCAAGGTCGAGCATGACGCCGTGCAAGGCCGTCTCGAAGGCTTTGGAATAGGTGCCTTTCAACGGGGCGGCGGGGCTTTGGCCTGTGGCGCAGAGCAGGAGGGCGTCGGAGGTGGAGGTGTCGCTATCCACCGTGATCGCGTTGAAGGTGCTGTCGACATTGCGCGACAACATGCGTTGTAGCATGACAGGGGTGATTTTGGCATCGGTGAAGATATAGACCAGCATTGTCGCCATATCCGGCGCGATCATGCCTGAACCTTTGGCGATGCCGGAAATATGGATGGTGCCGCCATCGCCTTGCACAGTCGCGGAGGCGCCTTTGGGAAAGGTGTCGGTAGTCATGATGGCTTGGGCGGCCATATCCACGGCATCGGTTTGCAGGCCTGCGGTCAGATCATCAATCACGGCGAGGATGCGATCATGGGGCAGGGGTTCCCCGATCACGCCGGTCGAGGAGGAGAAAACGCGGGTGGCGGGGATGCCGAGCGCCTCGGCCACGCCGCCTGTCACGGCATCAACCGATTGCTGCCCCAAAGCACCGGTGAAGGCGTTGGAGTTGCCGGAATTCACGATGATCGCGGCCCCTGCATCGGCGGGGGCTTTGAGCGCCAGTTTTGCCTGACAGTCCAGCACGCAGGCCGCGCGGGTGGTCGACTTGGTGAAAACGCCCGCAATCGCGGTGCCGGGGGCGAGACGAACCAGCATGACATCCTTGCGGTTCTTGTATTTCACGCCAGCCTCGGCGGCGGCAAATTCTGCCCCCGCGATTTGCGGCAGTTTGGGAAAGCCGTCTTTCGGCGCGAGCGGAGAGACGGCTTTGCCCGCTTTGGGCATCAAGGGGGCAGTTGTGGCCACGACACTGGCTGCGGCGTCGTGAATCCGCAGTTCCATCTCGCTTTTCAACGTCTTGAATTTCTTCTTCAGTTTCTTCGCTTCGGATTTCCAGTCAGTCTTGGCCATGGCTATGCCCCCTTTGGATCGGTTACTTGTCGAGCAGCGTCTGGTCGCGCAGGAGCGCCGGGTCGAATCCCTCGCCGGGACGTTCGATATTTGCCGCATCTGTGATCGATTTGATATGGGCTTCTACGGCGGATTGTTCAATTTCTGCGGCCAATTCCTCGCGCATATCGTCCAGAGTCGGTGCGGATTTGACGCGGGTTTCTTTCAACTGGATCAGGTGCCAGCCGAATTGGGTTTGCACGGGGTCGGAAACCTTGCCGACCTCCATCGCGAAGACGGCATCCTGAAACGGTTTCACCATCATACCGTCCGAGAACCAGCCGAGATCGCCGCCATTCGCGGCTGCCCCGTCCGAGGAATGCTGCTTTGCCAGATCGGCAAAATCGGCGCCCGCGTCGATTTGGGTTTTCAGCTCTTTCGCTTCTTCCTCGGTTTTCACGAGGATATGCGCGGCGTTGTATTCCTTGGTTTCGGCGGCATCCGCGAATTTCGCGTCATAGGCTTTTTGCAGGGCCTCATCGGTGACGGCCCCACCGACGACGGATTGCAGGGCGACGCCGGAAAGGTAGCCGCGCTGGTCGTTTTCCATGGCGAGCGTGTCGCGCAGGGTGGTTTTGCCTTCGGTGCTTTGGGCGAGCGCTGCTTGTTGCACCAACTGGTCCAGAATGCCTTTGAACAGGATGTCATCGGGCAGGGATTGGTATTGCGCGGGCAGATTGGCGCGCAGCACGATCATGTGACCCAATGTGATCGGGGTGCCGTTGACCGTGGCCACCACGGCACTTGCGCCGCCTTCGGGGATCGTCGCGGCGGGTGCTGCGGTCTCTTGCGCAGTGATCGGAGTGGCGGCGAGCGCCACGGCAAGGGCGCAGATTGCCCCGAAAGTCACGGATTTACCCATATTTATTGTCCTCAGGCTAGGGCTGCGCTGTTGCGCAACGTTGACTTGCCCGACGGTGCCGCTTACATCGCAAAGGTCGTATAGAGCGGGCCGCCAAAGGCTTCTTCCCCTATCTATGGAAGGGAGGAGGGGCGGGCAAGGCCAGTCGCTTGCACGATCATGTCAGGATGCCCTGATATGGCAGGAACGCGCCACGGAGAAAACATGCTGGGTCTCGGAACACTTGCCAAAAAGGTCTTTGGAACGCCAAATGACCGCAAGGTCAAATCGGTTCGCCCGCTGGTCGCAAAGATCAACGCGCTGGAGCCGGATTTCAAAGCCCTGACGGATGATGAAATCAAAGCCAAGACAGAAAGCCTGTCGATGCGGGCGCAGAAGGGTGAAAGCCTCGATGACCTGTTGCCGGAAGCCTTTGCCAATTGCCGCGAGGCGGCGCGCCGTGCTTTGGGTTTGCGCGCCTTTGACGTGCAGCTGAAGGGCGGGATTTTCCTGCATCAGGGCAATATCTCGGAAATGAAAACGGGCGAAGGCAAGACGCTGATGGCAACCTTCCCTGCCTATCTGAACGCGTTGGCGGGCAAAGGTGTGCATATCGTCACGGTCAACGACTATCTGGCCAAGCGCGATGCTGAATGGATGAGCAAGGTTTACGGTGCTTTGGGACTGACCACCGGTGTGGTTTACCCATACCAGCCCGATGAGGAGAAGCGCGAGGCCTATCGCGCCGATATCACCTATGCGACCAATAACGAGTTGGGCTTCGACTATCTGCGCGACAATATGAAAGCCTCGATCGAGGAAATGTCGCAGCGCGGGCATTTTTACGCGATTGTGGATGAGGTGGATTCGATCCTGATCGACGAGGCGCGGACGCCGTTGATCATCTCGGGCCCGAGTCAGGACCGCAGCGATCTTTACACCAGCATTGACGCGCTGATCCCGGAAATTCTGCCAGAACATTTCAAGCTGGACGAAAAGACCCGCAACGTGACCTATACCGATGAAGGCAACGAATTCATCGAGAACCGCCTGCGGGCGGCGGGCCTGCTGCCGGAGGAGCAGAACCTCTACGACCCTGAAAGCACGACCTTGGTGCATCACGTCACCCAAGCCCTGCGCGCCCATAAGCTGTTCCACCGCGACCAGCAATATATGGTGCGGGACGGCGAAGTGATGCTGATCGACGAGTTCACGGGCCGTATGATGCGGGGCCGCCGCTTGTCGGATGGCTTGCATCAGGCGATCGAGGCTAAGGAAGGCGTGGCGATCCAGCCGGAAAACATCACGCTGGCATCGGTGACGTTCCAGAACTATTTCCGGCTTTATAACAAGCTGGGCGGCATGACGGGGACGGCCAAGACCGAGGCCGAGGAATTCATGGAAATCTACGGGCTTGGCGTGGTCGAAGTGCCGACCAACCGTCCGATTGCCCGTATCGATGACCATGATCAGGTTTACCGCACGGCGCGGGAGAAGTTTGACGGGGTCGTCGCCTCGATCAAGGAAGCCAATGCCAAGGGGCAGCCGATCCTTGTCGGGACCACCTCTATCGAGAAATCCGAGGCGCTTTCGGAAATGCTGAAAAAGGAAGGCGTGCCGCATAATGTGCTGAACGCCCGCCAGCATGAGCAGGAAGCCCAGATTGTGGCCGATGCCGGTAAATTCGGCGCGGTGACGATTGCAACCAACATGGCCGGTCGTGGCACCGATATTCAGCTGGGCGGTAACGTCGAGATGAAGGTGCTGGAGGCGCTGGCCGCTGACCCCGATGCGCATCCCGATGAGGTGCGTGCGCGGATCGAAGCGGAACATGCCGAAGAAAAAGCCAAGGTGATTGCCGCAGGCGGTTTGTTCGTATTGGGCACCGAACGCCACGAATCCCGCCGGATTGATAACCAGTTGCGCGGTCGTTCGGGCCGTCAGGGCGATCCGGGGCGGTCCTCGTTCTTCCTGAGCCTTGAAGATGATCTGATGCGGATTTTCGGGTCCGAGCGGCTTGATTCCGTGCTGTCCAAGCTGGGCATGAAGGAAGGCGAGGCGATTGTTCACCCCTGGGTCAACAAATCGCTGGAAAAAGCGCAGGCCAAGGTCGAAGGCCGCAACTTCGATATCCGCAAGCAGTTGCTGAAATTCGACGATGTGATGAACGACCAGCGCAAGGCGATCTTCGGCCAGCGGCTGGAGATCATGGAGGCCGAGGATGTCTCCGAGATTACCGAGGATATGCGCCATCAGGTGATTGATGACCTGATCGAGCATTATCTGCCGCCGAAATCCTATGCCGACCAATGGAATGCCGAGGGGCTTTATGCCTCTGTCATCGAAAAGCTGGCGCTGGATATTCCGATCATCGATTGGGCCAAGGAAGAAGGCGTCGATCAGGAGCTGATGCGCGAACGGATTTGCGAGGCCTCTGACAAGAAGATGGCCGAGAAGCTGGAAGCCTTTGGCCCCGAGACCATGCGCAACATCGAAAAGCAGGTGTTGCTGCAAACCATCGACACCAAATGGCGCGAGCATCTGCTGACGCTGGAGCATCTGCGCTCGGTCGTGGGGTTCCGCGGCTATGCGCAGCGCGATCCGCTTTCGGAGTATAAAACCGAAGGCTTTGCCCTGTTCGAGTCGCTGCTCAACTCCCTGCGTCAGGACGTGACGCAAAAGCTGGCGCAGGTGCGTCCGCTGACGGAAGCCGAGCAGAAATCCATGATGGAGCAATATCTGGCCCAGCAACGCGCCGCAGCCGGCGCCGCAACAGCGGTGCATGAGGATGCGGCCCCGCAAGTGGAGGCCGAAGCCGAAGGTGGTTTTGACGAAAACAACCCTGAAACATGGGGTGACCCGGGCCGCAATGACCCATGCCCCTGCGGATCAGGAAACAAATTCAAGCACTGCCACGGGCGAATCGCCTGAGAAGAGCGGTTTCGATCGTGAAAATGGCATAAGGGGGGCGTGTAATGCGCCCCCCTTTCGCTTTGCGGCGGGCTTGAGGCGGTTTTTGCCGCAATTGATGGAAACATTCCCCATTCTCGCCACGTCCACGCCTTGCTGCACTTCTATCCATCGAACGTCACCTCGATGCCAAGGAGGCCCGTGATGGAATTGAAACGCAAAGTGGCAATGGCCGCTGCAACGCTCTCGGTCGCTTTGGGCGCCGGGCACCTGATGCAAAACGGGCTCGGCGGCTCTACGCAAACCGCAGCCCTGCAATCCGAAAAACCGCAGGCGATCACGCCGCTGGCGGCAGGCGTCGGCACCGGCCCGGAAGAGGCGCGTCCCGCCCCTGCCGCGCCGGAACTGCCCGAAACCGCCTTTGCACCGGCCCCGGAAGCCGAAGCCCCTGCCGAAGCAGTGCAACTGCCGGAGGTTGAACCCGTAGCGCCGACCGAACCAGAGACGGTCGAGCTGGCGGAAGAACCCGTCGAACCGGCGGCAGAAATGACGCTTTCGGGCGATAGCACGAATTGTCCGATCACGCTGGACCTTATCGCCAGCGCGCAGGCAACCCTGGATCTGACGCTGGTCGCGCCTTGCCGCGCGTCCGAACGTGTCGTCATCCGCCACGGTGGTTTGACGGTGACGGGGTTGACCTCGCTGACCGGCACGCTGTTTGCCTCCATCCCCGGAATGGAACCTGCGGGCGAGGTTGAAGTCAATTTCAGTGATGGTGAAAGGCTGGGCGTTTCCGAATCCCTGCCCGATCTGCCGCTCTATCGGCGTTTCGCGGTGCAATGGGTCGCGGATGACGCCTTTCAGTTGAACGCTTTCGAATCCGGTGCCAGCTATGGCGCAGAGGGGCATGTCTCTGCGACGAAACCCGGTCGGCGTTTGCAAAACGTCCCGATGCAGGGCGGCTATCTGAGCCTGATCGGGGATTCGAGCGCACCTTTGCCGATGTTGGCCGAGGTTTATACCTTCCCGCTTGATCCGGCGGAACCGGTCGATCTGACGATCGAGGCCAGTGTGAATGCGGCCACCTGTGACCGCGAATTGCTGGGCGAAGTCCTGCTGAGTGAGGGCGGAACCGTGACAAAGACCGATTTGACGATGGCAACGCCCAGTTGTGATGCGATTGGTGACGTTCTGGTGTTGAATAATCCGCTTCCTGACCTGAAACTCGCCGCAGCGAACTAAGGTTTCAGGCGGGCATTCTATGCGGTGGATCACCGGGGGCGCTGCGTTCATCGCGGCGCTCCTTTTTGCAGTTATGGCATCGGCACAAGATGTGTCGCTGACGGCCCGTGACGGGGGGCTGTCGCTGGATGGGCAGTTGATCAGCTATGACGGCGAGTTCTACCGGATCGAAACCATCTACGGCGGCCTGACCGTCGCTGCCGAAGGCGTGATCTGTACGGGGCCTGCCTGTCCTGATCTCTCGGCGCCGCTTGCCGTGATCAGGGTGGTCGGGGCAGAGGACGCCGCCGCCCGGCTGCTGCCTCCGCTGTTTGAACGATTCGCTGCGGGGCGCGGCTTGTCCTATGTGGCGGGTGAGGGCCTCGCGGCAGAGATCATTGATCCGGCCACGGGTCAGGCCTTGGCCGAGATCAGCTTTACCGCCTTGCCCCCCGATGCGGCCAAAGCCGAGGTGCTGGCGCGCAAGGCGACCCTGGCGCTTGGTTTCGAAGCGCCCGTCAACATGCGCAACCGCGCCGTGGGGTTGGAGCCGCTCGTCCCGATTGTTGCCGCCGAAAACCGCTTTCCCGCGATCCGAAGCCCCGATCTTGCTGCGGCGCTGTCGGGTGGGATTACAAATTGGCAGGCCCTGGGCGGGCCGGATATGCCGATTGTGGTGCATGGTTTGAGACCCGGAACCGCGTTGGCGGCGGCGATCACGGCCCGTATCGGGGAACTGGCAGAAGGCCCACGCCATGCCGATGCCACGGCCCTGGCAACAGCCGTGGCCCGCGACCCTTGGGCGCTGGCGGTGATTGGTCAGTCGGATATCGGTGCCGCACGCCCGCTGACCCTCACCGATTCCTGCGATTTTCCTTTATTGGCGACCCCGCTTACCGTGAAGGCGGAGGATTACCCGCTTACGCTGCCGCTGTTTCTTGCTGCCGCGCGGCACCGTCAGCCCCTGCTGCTGCGCGAGTTTCTGGAATACCTCGCCACGGATACGGCGCAGGCGGCTGTTGCGAAAGCTGGCTATATTGATCGCAGACTTGGCACCGCCCCTCTGACCGAGGACGGCCAGCGCTTGCTCGGTGCAATCCGGAATGCAGGGCCGGAAGTGTCACTGGCAGAATTGCAACGGCTCGCGGCCGCGATGACCGGTGGGCAACGCCTGTCCCTGACCTTCCGCTTTCAGGATGGCTCGGCGCAACTGGATGCCCATTCCCGCGAAAACCTCGCCGATCTCGCCCGCCATATCGCCGCAGGCCGCTTTGCAGGCTCCGAATTGGTGCTGGCGGGGTTCTCGGACGGCACCGGTGCCGCAGATGTAAACCTCGATCTCTCGCGCAGCCGCGCGCAAGCCGTGCGAAGCGCCCTTCGGAGCCTCGCTCCGGACCTGACCGAAGCACAACTTCCCCGGGTCGAGGCCCATGGCGAAGCCTTGCCAATGGCCTGCGATACAACGGTGTCCGGCAGGCAGATCAACCGGCGCGTTGAACTCTGGCTCCAGCCCCGCGCCGATGCCGCTCCCTGAAAGGCACCATTGCCGGAATCGCGTCGTTACAAATATCCCTGCGCCCTAAAACTCAATTCCCGCTCTTTCCCGATGATCAGATGGTCATGCAAGGTAATCCCCAGAACCTGTGCCGCGTCCTGGACTTGCCCTGTCATCACGATGTCTGAATCGGAGGGAGTCGGGTCCCCCGACGGATGATTATGCACCAATATCAAGGCACTGGCGTTCAATTCCAGCGCCCGTTTCACCACTTCGCGCGGATAGACGGGCACATGGTCAACCGTGCCACGGGCCTGTTCCTCATCCGCAATCAACACATTCTTGCGGTCGAGGTAATGGATGCGAAACTGCTCCGTCTCACGATGCGCCATGGCCGTATGGCAG
>JBFHGI010000035.1:0-10387 GCA_041583175.1 Pseudorhodobacter sp.
CGCTGGACCACCCAAATCACCACCGGGTCTTCGGGCATCACCGCCGATGGCAACCGTTCTGCCATCAATGCCAAATGGCAAAGCGCGGTGTTACCCTTCTGCGAGCAGGCGTTTGACAGTCGCTATCCGTTCAACCGCCGCTCTTCCAATGATGTCGGGATGCAGGATTTCGCGCGCATGTTCGCACCGGGGGGCATGCTGGACGTGTTCTTTGAAGAGAACCTCGCCAAGTTCGTGGATACGACCAACCGACCTTGGGTCTGGAAACGGGTGAATGACGCCGATCTGGGCATCTCGCCCGAGGTGTTGTTGCAGTTCGAACATGCCGCTGCCATTCGTGCCGCTTTCTTTACCGCAGGGGCCAACCCCGCCGTCAGCTTCCAGATCACGCCAGAGGCGCTGGACCCGAAAGCGACCTCGGTCAAGCTGGAGATTGACGGGACGACGGTTGAATTCGCCCAAGGGCAGGGCCAACCCGCTCCTGCGGCCGTCCAATGGCCGGGGGCTGCCGGCTTTGCCCGCGTGGTCTTTGAACCGACGAGCCAAAGCACCGAAAGCCAGTTGCGCCGCGATGGGCCTTGGGGCTGGTTCCGCCTGCTGGATGCGGCGGAAATCCGGCGGACGAACGTATCAGACAAACAACGCGTGATTTTCAATATCGGAGGACGTATCGCTATTTTCCAGATGCAGTCTGGCTCTTCCATCAACCCGTTTGCCCTGCCGTCGCTGGGCAAATTCAGTTGCCCGAAGTCGTTTTGACGGGGGGCGGGCAGATGGGGGTCAGGTTCGGCGCCTTTGGCAAGCTTCCCGCCTTGGGGGATTTTTTGCGGATGGACCTGCCACAAGGATTCATCGACCCTTGGGACCGTTGGTTACAAGGGGGGCTTCTGGCCACCAGGGACGCGTTGGGCGACCGCTGGCAGGATTGCTATTTCTCGGCCCCGATCTGGCGCTTCAACCTAAGTCCGGGGCTTCTGGGCGCGGCCCCGGTGATGGGGGTTATGATGTCCTCGGTGGACCGTGTCGGCCGACAGTTTCCGCTGACGCTGGCCGCACCGATGCCGGATGGAAACAGCGCCCTGCTGGATCATTTCCTCTCGGTTCCGACTTTCGAAGCTTTGGATGATATCGCGCTGGCTGCCCTTGAGGATGATATGACGCGCGATGTGCTGAAAGCACGGCTGGGCGCCGTATCAGCACCCGCGCGGCCAAGCGATATGGCCATCCGTCAGGCGCAAGGCGGGCTTGTCGTCACGGGGGCCGCGCCCGAAACACTGGTGCCGGAACTGGCGGCAGGTCTAACGACGGGGCGATTCCGCAAGCCCTCGATCTGGTCGGCCTTGGCCGAGGACGGGATGCGGATGATGGTCTGTGAAGGTCTGCCTGCGGGCGGGCAAATGTTGGGCCTGTTCGATATGGCCGCGCAAGTTTGGAAGAATGAGGATATAGAATGACGATCCGCTACAGCGCGGCAACCCATGTAGGGCGCGTCCGCAAAATCAATGAGGATAGCATTCTCTCTCTGCCGGATCAGAAAATCTGGGTGGTGGCCGATGGTATGGGCGGGCACGAGGCGGGTGATTTCGCCAGCCAGACCATCGTTGATACGATCGCGATGATCGAACCTGATCTGCCGCCCGCTGACCTGATGCGTGGGCTGCGGCAAACCATCCTGCAAGGGCATGATATCATTCAGGCGGAATCCAAGGCGCGCAATCTGGGGACCGTTGGCGCGACTGTGGTTGCGCTGATCCTGTCGGAAGAACATTTCGTTGCCTTCTGGGCCGGCGACAGCCGCTTGTACCGCTTCCGCGATGGCAAGGTGGAGATGCTGACAACCGACCATTCGCTGGTGGCAGAACTGGTGCTGTCCGGAGAGCTTTCCTGGGACGAGGCCGAACGGCACCCCCAATCCAACGCGATCACCCGTGCGGTCGGCGTCGGTGATGTGCTGGAGCTTGACAAGATCAGGGGGGATGTCGCCTCGGGCGATCGCTTCTTGCTCTGTTCGGACGGGTTGACGAAATACGCGACATTCAACACACTCGAAAAAATGGTGGTGGGTGCCCCGATCGAGACGGTCGCGGATAGCTTGCTCAACTATGCTCTGGATTCGGGCGGCGGCGATAACATCTCGATTATTGTGATTGATGTGATCTGACAACCCGCACACCCGTTTCTGATGGGAACCGTGGAAGCGTAAATTGGTAAAGCCTCATTTTTTGCGAGGCATTTTTGAAATCGATTTTGGAGGTGGCCAGGTTTTCGGGCCACCGAGATGATATGGAGGCCTGAATGCCAGAGGGTGGATTAAACCCGGCGCAAGAGAAATTCTTTGAGCGCCACATTAGCAAGGGCCTGCTTGGCAAGCTGCGCAACAAGAAAGATCTGGCGTTTGCCGCCGCCTTTCGTGGCTATACCGATGCCGATAAGGCCGTGGCGCCTCTGCTGGCCAATTTGCCCATGTATCCCAATGGCAGCGCCGAACTGGCCGAGAAGAATGCGCTGATCGCGGCCTATGCAAAAACAACCGAAGATACTCTCGCCAAGACCAAAAGCCAGAAAACAGCCATAGCGGCGTGTGATGCAGGCCGCATGGCGCTTGCTGCCCTGACGGCCCGCGCCACGGTCTTGATGGAAAAGGCCGTGCTGGATACCTCCGCCAGTGATCCGGAGCGGATTGTGCTGTTGAAGCAATCTGCGGCGCTGCATCTGAACCAGAACCGTGACAAGTTCGATGCGGCCCAAGCCCCCATACTGGCCGAGATCACCGAGGCCACGGGAAGCACGATTCTGCTGCCGATGGAAACCACCTTTGAACAAGGGCTGAAAACGCTTCAAGGGCAGATCGCATCGGTCTCCACAACGGGCGATGTGCCAACCGCAACCAAGGCGCTGGATGCGATCAAGGCGGATGCCGACAAGCTGCTGGCCGACCAACTCTCTGCGTTGAAAACCTATGCCAACTCTGCCGCCAAAGCCCAGACCATCGAAGTCGGGCAAATGGATGCCCGCTTGCGCAGCGCCCTGTCGATTGCGGCCTCCTATGCCGAAGATATGGTCGTCTGGGATGTGCCAGAGGCCAAAGCCTTTGGGGCCGAGGTAGAGGTAGCGCAGAAGCGGGCCGAGACCCTTTTCCGCGACACGGTGTTTACCGATAAGCAAGCCGCAGATGCCGCCACTCTGGCCAGAACGACCCTCGGCACCGATCTGGAGAGTTTGAACGCCCGCGCGGCCAAAGCCATTCAGACCAAGAAAGCCGCGTTCGGCCAGTTGTTTCGCGATGTCGAAGCGCGCTTTGCCACCGTGGAGCGTGCCTTCCGGGACATTGATGATGTGAATTTCGCCAAGGGTCAGAAGGCGCCGATCGAGGATATTCTGGCGCTGACCCGCACCGCGATCAATGACCTGAACGGATATAACACCGACGCGCTGGTCGCCGCGAAAAAGCTGGTGGACCGTGCGGCTGTGGTCGTCGTGGCGGCGCAAAAGGCCACCGATACCAATGCCACGCTGAAAGACGAGCTGAAAAAGATGGACGCCTTGGTCGATCAGAACAACACCAAGGGCAATCCGCTTATCACCAAATTTGCCGAGTATAAGACCGAGCTTGCCGAGCTGTCGGCAAACTGGCAATCCATGCTGCTGCCCGAAGCGGAAAAGGCCGTAACGGATTTCAAGACCCGCTTTATGGCCGATGTGCAGCTTGCCAAGGATCTGCAACAACGCCGCGCCAATGCCAAGGCAGATTTGAAAACGGCCAAGGCCGAGCTGGCGCAGTTTGATACCGCCTATGGCAAAATGCTGAAGGCCAACGGTCGCAAGGCCAAACCCTACGAGGGGGCGGTGACCTCTGATCTGGCCTCGGTCGAAGGCTGGATCGAGACGAAAACCTCGCTCTCCTTCTTTGATACGATTGACGCGATGATCATCCGGTCCCGCAAAACGCTGCAATCGCTGACGGTGGGCCTCCAAAACACCGAAGGCAAAACCGACGACGAGATTTATGCCGAAGCGTTGGCGTTGCAAAAGCAGTTGGATGAGGCTGCCGCAAAGACCTTGCAGGATATGCAGGCAAGCGGTGTGGCCCCGGACCCTGCCGCCATCGCAAACGCGCGGGCGTCGATTGATGCGCAAATCGCACTTCTGGCCACGCGCAGCGATCTGCTGGCGCAAGACAACGAGAACGAGCGGCAGAAGGCCGAGGAGGCAGAGCGCAAGGAAACCTATCTGGCCGAGGCCAAAGCCTTTGTGAAAACCACCAAGGATGAGTTGAAAGCGGCAGCCGAGAATACCGCACTCGACCATTACAAGGATGATGTGAAAGGCCATCTGACGCGGATCGAAGAGTCGATCAAGCTGGTGGAAAAAGGCGGCATGGTGCGTGCCGCACAATCCGAGCTGGCGTTCTTGCAAAAGACCATTGCGGGCATAAAGGCACGCGGCCCGCGCACCGACAAGCATAAGCTGGACCAGATCGGGGCCGAATGGGCCAATGCGGTGAAAGGTTTCGAAAGCAAATGCAGTGAGATGCAGGCAGCCGTCGAGAAGTATCTCGCCGACAACAGCCTGAGCACAGAATACGCCGCGGCCCTCACCGCGCTTGGCAAGGCTTTGGGCGATATTCAGACACGCTTGGAACCAGCGGCCTTTATCCGCGCGGGCAATCGGTTCGCCGACCCAACGCAATTCAAGGCGGCCCGCGAGGAGGCCCTGCAACTGGTCCGCTATTTCAACGATCTTTTGCTGAAGGACCCGGTGATCCAGCAATGCGTGCGCAACCCGTTTGGCGTTCGGGATTTTGCGTCACCGCTTGCCAGCCGTCTGCGCCAGATAGAACTCAACGTCCTGCGCGCCGCGTAGAGAGGAGCCTGACCCATGCCCGATAGCACCCCGCAAATCGAATGGCTGACTGCGATCACCGGCGCTGCCGTGAAATCCGCGAAAGTCGCTGAAGTGGCCGATAAGCGCAAGGAAGCGCAAGAGGCAATGAACCTGCGTCTGCCGGACAGTGAGCGCGCCGAGATCCGCGAGGCATTGCTGGGGCTCTCGGTCAAGGTGAAGGGCACATTCGGCAGTTCCGACCTTGCAATCATGTCCGAGGATGGCGACTCGATGAAAGAGGTGGACACGGTGCATCACGGTGCCAAAACCACCAAGGGGCTCAGCGCCGAAGAGATCAAAATCCTCAACACGCAGATGGACAAGATCTTCGCCATTCAGGCCGAGATGCTGAAAAACCCGGCCTATACCCCTCCCGCACCCGAATTTCCGCCACTGCCCGATGATCCGGAGGCGCTGAAAATCGCGTTGAAAGAACGCGCGCGACTGGAGGCGGAATACGACCGCGCGGTGCTGGAAGGGCAGGCGCGTCTGGCCGAGGATCTGTGGCTGCCGCTGAACCGCCAAGGCATCATCCCCGAAAATTTCATCCCGCAACAACACTCTGCCGTGGCAGCGCAGTTCAAGGCTGCCTCAGAGCTGTATGAGGACCGCTTGCAGGAGTATTCGGCCAACCTGACCGCCAAGGATATTCTGAAAGAGAAGTTCGAATTCGGCATGGCGCTGGGCAAGGCCTCTTTGAAGCTTATCACGGCAGGCGTCGATCTGACGGGCAGCATTGCCGACGTTGCTGGCGATGACGGGGTCAAGCTCGGCACGGAAGAGGCCACTTTGATCCTTGGCCATATGGCAACCGCGCTCAGCGTCGTCGACAAGGCCGGCAATGCCGCGCTGACGGATAAGGATTTTACCTCGGTCGGTGATGCGGTCGCCGGTGCAGTCAGCGAGATCGTCGCGGCGCAGGTCGGGGACGACGCAGGCGGCAAGGAAATCGGCGCCTTGGTGGGTGGGGTGATTTCTTCGGCCACACGCGGGGTGCGCACGGCGCAGCTTTTGAAAGCGGGTGATTTCGTAGGGGCGGCGCAGGCCCTTGCCGATGGCATTGCCAAGGGGCTGGAAGGGGCCGACAATTCCGACAGCGAATGGATGACCGCGCTGGGCGCGCATATCCAGGTTGCCGTTCGGACCTCGGTGAACGGTTGGCGCGCGCTGGAGGCTTATAACCGCGGCGGCTCCACCTCGGATGTGTTGAAGGCGATGATTGCCGAATTCTCCACCATCGCGGAAGCGGCGGCCAAAACCACCGTGGGCACCTTGGTCAAAGAGATTGCAGAGTCGGTGCAGACCGATGTGACCGGCAAAGAACCCAAGAAAGACGAAGACAAAACCCCGGAGGAGTTGCGCGAAGAAGAGCTGGAAGCCGCGGCAGAGAAAATAGAGGATGCCACCGGCAGCGAAGACCCCGGCCTTGGCGAAAGCTGGGGCAACCGTGCCGCCGCGCAAAAGGTGATTGCGGCCAAATTTGATATGACGGCGCTGAAAGCCCTGCGGGATGAGGCTGCGAAGAAGCAGGCCGAGGACATGGAAACCCTCGCCAATGAAGGCGATGAGGAGTTTCGCCTCGCCCTGATCACCGGCTTTGCAATGCCCACCGATGATGACGAAGAGGTCAATATCGAGGAAAGCAACCGCATAGCCTCGATTGATTACATCATGGCCGTTCAGGCCAAGAATGACGCGACCTTTGCGCTGTGCAAATCCATCGCCGAAAAGGGCGTGGCCTTGGTGGTGAAAATCTGCCCCGGCGCGTCGATTGTGGAAAGCTGTCTGACGCTGACCTTCACGATCCAGGATGCGATTGCCAAGACCGAAGAGCTGATCATCTGGCAGGAAAATTTCAAGGACGCGCAGCGGGCCTCTTCCGCGCAGGTTGATGCCTTTATGAACCGCAAGGGCCTGCAGACGCAGCAAACCCTGCGCGCGGCGATCCAGGTGGCGCTGGATGCCGCGAAAGTGGTGGCGGAGGTTCTGAAAATGACGCCAGCCGCCCCTGCCGCGCCGATTGTCACCGCTTCGGTCAACACCACAGAGGCCCTGATCGAGGTGGCCGAGATCGTCGCGACCAAGGCGCAGATGGATGCAGCGTGGAAAGTCTATGTGCGGGCACGGGAAAACCCCGCCGACCGCTATCTGGCCCGCAAGGCGACGCAGCAAAACCCGACTCTGGCGAAATATGCGATGGCTTGGGGGGCGACCCTGGGCGACCCGATTGCCGTGGAGGGGATGTGCCGCTGTGGCTTGAACGAGCATACCCTGGCCTTGCCCTCGACCAATGTCGCCAAGGTTGTCGCCTATCTTGAGGCGAAATATGCCGATGATCCGATCTTGCTGCGTGCGGTTCCGGTCAAGCAGAAATGGCATCCCGGCAAGGTGGAGCTGACGCTGCAAAGCTGGGCCAGCTTTTACCAGATGGCGACGATCAAGGCCGAACCCCTAGTTTCAAAAACCAATGACATCAGCGGGATTAACGCAGGTTTTGGCAAGCTGGATGATGCCGACGCGGCTTTTGCCGATGCCGTCGATGCGCTGATGAAGGCCAATGCCAAGCGCACCCCGCAGCAGGTTGCCAATGACCCGGGCGAGGTGGACCCTGCCACCGTCGCCGCGCTGCAAGCGGCGATCTACACGCTGCGCGACGGTTTGCGGCGGTTCAAATCTCTGGATGTCGATGGCGCACGGCATCTGGAAATGGCGTCTTATGTGGATGCGCTGGTCGCTCTGACAGAGACCCGGTTGAACGCGGTTGAACGGGTACTGGATAACGCAGATTGGGCGAAGGTCAGCGCGGCCTGACCCGCTATTTCGCCTCGGTGGTCAGGATCCGGCTGTCGATGGAAAACACCTCGACCATATCGGCGCCGTCCTCTTCACTGGCGAGGGCGGCGGCAAAGCTGCCCGTCGATTCCGAAATCGGGCGCAGGCTGTCAAACACGGGCGCGTCGGCATGCAGCACGACCACCTTGCTTTTTCCAAGCACGGAATCGTCCACCATAAAGGCCATTTTCGTGGTCCCTTTCGCCTCTTCCACGCCAAAAGCCACGCGCACGACCACCTCGCCGGTCTGACCGGCGCGCAAGCCCTCAACCGTGTTGTCGGGGCGGTTGAGATTGGGCAGCAGGTGAAAGACCGAGCCCGTCACATCCACGATGGATACCCACAGATATCCGCTTGTCACATCCGCCGGGATCACGACATCAATCGCCGGATTCTCACCCACGAAATAGCGACCAGCGGGGTTCGGGTCCGGCCTGTCGCCAAAACCGAAGATCACGCCGAAGCCACGGCTTTCGGCACGGGGAAGGGCTTGTTCGATCTTGCACAGGTTCTGGTTCAATATCTCGACGTCGATAAGCACATCACGGTCGCCCGCGACCGCTTGCATGGCCTCGAACATCCGCACCCGAGAGCCTTGTTCCGCCAAGCGGCCCCGTATGACGATCTGATCCGATAGGCCCCAATTGCCTTCGGGCTTTTTGCCAAAGCTCAACGGGCCGCAATCGGCATGTTCCTGCAACACGGCCTGCGCGGTTTCCAGCGGCAGCACGCGCGGCGCCAGATCGAGCGTGACAGAGGTTTCCAGCGCGCCACCGGTCAAACTGGCCTGCAAAGCCTCACGGGTCGCACGGTCGGGCGCAAGGCCAGAGATGGCGGCCGTATTGTCAGATACCGCCAGCGACCACTCCGGAAGCTTGGACACCTGATCCAGAAGGCCGATCACATCCGCGCCCCAACTGGGGGCGACCGCGCCTTGGGCCAAGGTCACCGCCCCTTCGCCGAAGCGGCCGTCCAGTGCGGTCATCGTTGCCTCATCAGGGGCAAAGCCCTTGGCAAGCTCTACCCCGTCCAGCCGGCTTGCCTCGAATGTGAAGGGGGCCGCGACCGGCAGTTCCGGTGCCAGCAAGGACTGAAACGCGCCGGACAGATAGCCCCCCAAGCCGATCACAGCCACAGCGGCCAGTGCAAGCACGCCAATCAGGCCGCCCCGCTTTTTCTTGGGCGGCGCGGCTTTTGTGCGCGGCGATTGGGTCTGGATCACATGGTTGGAAACATAGCTCGGATCAATGGCGCGCAACACATCCTCGGCGCTTTGGAACCGGTCCTCCGGCTCGGGTGCCGAAAGTTTGGCGATCAGACCACGCAGCGGTTCCGGCACGCCTTCAAGGTTCAGCGGAGCCTGTTTCAACCGCAAAAGCTGCATCGGGTTCTCACCGACATCCGGCGCTTCCCCCCTGAAGGTAGAAAGCAACAGCGCCCCCAGAGAATACAGGTCCGACCGCGTATCGGATGTGCCGTTCAACTGTTCGGGGGCTGCATAGGCATATTTACCCGCAAATTCATTGCCAACCACCGTTTCCGCGCCGGGGTTTTCATCCTTGGCAATGCCGAAATCAATGATCACCGCTTCTTCCGGGCGTCCGTTGCGCAAGATGATGTTATCGGGCGACAGGTCGCGGTGAACGATATTCTTGGCATGGGCCGCCACAAGCCCCTGCAACACCCGCGCGGCAACCTTGATCAGGTCGTCCGCAGGCATCCCGCCGGACAAAAGCTTTTCCTCCAGCCCGACACCGTCCACATAATCCATCACCAGATAGACAAGGCCCTCCGCTGTGCGCTGGTTCTCGGAATAGCGCACCACGGCATCATGGCGGACATCGCGGATGGCCTCTTCCCGCGTCATCAAACGCAGGTAGCTTTCATTCTTGGACAATTCGGTCTGCAAGACCTTGATCGCAACAAGGCGGCCCGAAATCTCGGACCGCGCGCGATACACATCCGATGTGCCCCCCCGCCCCAAGAGTTTTTCAATCCGATAGGTATTGTTCAAAAGGTCGCCACTTTTGAACGTGTCGGAGGAACGGGGGTCGGTCATGAAAGCCCTTTCAACGGGACAAGAGGCCTAGCTGAGCGCCTGAAACTCTACCCGCCGGTTTTCATCGGCTTTCGGATCCTCGGCGTTGAACAAGAAGCGCTTGCCCATGCCAACGGCTTCCAGCCGCGCGGCCTCTATCCCGCAATCATCGACCAAAAAGCGCCGCACCTCTTGTGCCCGCAGCAGCGACAGCTTCTCGTTATAGGCATCCGTTCCGGCCGCATCGGTATGACCGACGATGCGGAACAGTTCCACGTCAACGGCTTTCATCGCGGTACACAGCGTTGCCAGTTTTGGCCGCTCCTCCGGGCGCAACACGGCGCTGTCAAAGTCGAAAGTGATGCGCACATTGATCTGGGCATCTTTCTCGATCTCGGAATAGGCAACGGGGGCGACCGCCGTGCCGCCTTGCTCCGAAACAGTCGGCACAACGGCTGCATCACTGTTGGGGACCAGCTTCAACCCGCGGGTTTTCTGCTTTTGAAACAGGGCTTGCAATTCCTCGGCTGTGGCTGTTGCCGCATCCGCGCCTTGTGCGAAAGCGGGGGCAGTGGCCAGCATAGCGGCCATGCCAAGGACGGGAATCAGAATTAATTTTCTGGTAAACATGGC
>JBFHGI010000036.1:0-10341 GCA_041583175.1 Pseudorhodobacter sp.
AGATCGGCATAAGGAACAACCCGCAGAACGCGGTTTTCCGGCACTGCTGTTTGTGCCGATGCTGGCGTAGACAGCATCAAACAGGCAAGCATCGCGCCTGCAAAGCCACCTATCAGCGTTTTCAATGGGATCATCATTTCATCCTTGTTGTTGCATCTTTTTGGAGGGTTCAGTCTTGTAAAACCGCGCCCTCAGGTTTGGACATACCGATTACCACCGCAGGACGACTTGCGACACGGTCATGCCATTCAGCCAAATGCGGAAAATCTTGCAGGTTAAGTGTTGCCCAGTTTGAACGGGAAATCCATGGAAAAGCGGCAATGTCCGCGATGGAATAGGTGCCGCCGAGGTATGGCACTTTAGAAAGGCGTTTTTCCAAGGTGGTGAACGCGCGAAGTGCTAACCCGACGCTGTGCGCGCGCGCTTCATCGGGCTTGGAGGGCGCGAGATCTGTCCAATGATGCGCCTGACCCATCGCTGGACCAAGCCCTGTAAGGGCAACCATCAGCCAGGCAAGAGTTTCGCTACGCGCCTGTCCTGTGGCAGGCAGTAATCGCCCATGCCTTTCGGCAAAATCCAAAAGAATCGCCCCGGATTCGAATAGCACGCGCTCGCCCGAAGGATCATGCCACGCAACGACGGGAACTTTTCCGTAGGGATTGCGTGATAGAATGTCGGGCGAGTGTTGCTCTCCGCGCCGGATATTGATCGGCACCACCGTGTAATCCAGGCCAAGTTCCTCAAACAGGATCGAGATGCGATTTGAATTCGGGGTGGCCCAGAGCCATGCCCTGAGGTCTTGTTCTTGTTGCACAGAATTGTTCCGTTGCTTGAATTATTGTGGGATGCGCGTTTTTCCAAGCGGCAATCGCGGGTGGAGATATTACTCTGGTCCGGTCCGATGATCCTGTCAAACGATCGTCGGCCGGTCCGTGCAAGATCAATAGAGCAAATATTTATGCCATTACGAACCAACTCCCCATAGCCTTGCCGTCGTAATTGGGCAGCAAACGTGAGTGCTTAGGTTTGGGGCGATGGCGGATTTGGAGGCGTCTCTTCCCGCAACCGCCGGAAGTTATCCAATGCGCGCATGGTTTTGCCGCCGTCAATTGCCGCAAGATCAAGGATGATCGTGTTAGCAACTGTCATGGGGACTGCCAACGATTGGGATTCCCCCGCTCCCCCGCGAGAGGCGGTGATTTGGAACGTGTCTGCAGGCTTGACGACAGGTTCATCCGGATCGGCCAGAACAAGAACCGTCGCGCCCCGGTCCTGCGCCAGCCTTGTCAGGTGTTGCAATCGGGATGAGGTGCCCCGAAAGCACGAGAGCCACAGCACATCGCGCGGCCCCATAGTGTAGACCCATTCCAACTGCTGCTGTTCGACCGCGCCGAGGTCAACGGCATCATAGCCAGACCGCCGCAGTCGCATCGCGATCAGCTTTGCAAGGGCCGCGCCATGGCTGGTGCCGATGGTGAAGATACGGTCCGCCGTCACCAATGCATTGGAAAACTGGCGTATATCCGCATCAGTTACGCTGTCGCGCAGATGTTCCAAGGCCGAGATTTCACTGTCCACGATCGAGGCCAGCAAGCCGCCATCGCCGGCCCGCGCAAGCCGCGCGGCAATCCGGGCTGTGGGGGCGGCAAACTCTCCCTGTCCGTCAACGAGGCTTGATTGCAGAAAGGCCCGAAACTCCGGATAGCCCTTGAACTGTAATCGCCGGGCCAAGCGCACCGCCGAGGCCGGATGAACCCCGGCCCGGGAGGAGATTTCGGTGCTGTTCTCAAAGGCGCTGCGGACCGGATCGCCGGTCAGCACTCTCAGAAGCCGTGTGTCGGCATCGGTTAGACGCGCAAAATGCCGCGTGATCAGCGTCGCGAGGTCTTCGGAGGGGGCGGGTTTTGTATCGGAAACTTGTGTCATGCGTAGGCGCCGATGGGGGGCGTTGGCGTGCGTGAGGTCGAGGATGGGGTAACATCAAGCCGGTTGCCTGTCGTCAGGTCGAAACAATGCGCTTGCGAGACATCCAAAGCCAGCCAAATCTGATCGCCCTCATTCGGGGCGGTATCGGCGCGGGGGATTACGGCAGAGATGCGTCCGGCTTCGGTTTCGCAATGCAAGATGAAGGTCGCGCCTGTCATCTCGCTTAATACGACATGGGCCGGCAGCCCGACCGCACGCGCATCGCGGGGCCGCTGCGCGGTGACGGTCAGCGCTTCGGGGCGAAAGCCGATCTCGACGTTGCGCGGGCCTTCCCAGCCGATCATTTGGCTGGCCGCTGCGAAATTCATCGACGGGGCCCCCAGAAACCCTGCGACGAAGCGATTGGCGGGGCGGTCATAGATGGCGTCCGGTGTGTCGAACTGTTGCAGATGCCCGTCTTTCATCACTGCCACACGGTCGGCGAGTGACAGGGCCTCTGTCTGGTCATGGGTGACATAGATTATCGTCGCGCCAAGCTGGCGATGAAGATCCTTGATCTCGGTCCGCATGGCGATGCGCAATGCGTTATCAAGATTGGACAGCGGTTCATCCATCAGAAAGGTCGAGCAATTGCGGGCCATAGCGCGCCCCATCGCGACCCTTTGGCGCTGCCCGCCTGAAAGTGCAGCCGGTTTGCGGTCGAGATAAGACGTCAGTTGTAAGGTTTCGGCCACCGTCCGCGCCCGCGCTAGCCGTTCCACCTTGGGAACTTTGCGCAGTTCCAGACCGAAGGCGATATTTTCCAGCACGGTCATGTGCGGGTAAAGCGCATAGTTCTGAAAAATCATCCCGATGTCGCGATGCTGTGGCGGCATGTCATTTGCGCGTTGCCCGTCGATCAGCAACTCCCCCTGTTCGCAAGGGTCCAAGCCTGCAAGCAAGCGGAGCAGGGTGGATTTGCCGCAGCCCGACGGCCCCACGATCACGATGAATTCGCCGTGGCGGATATCCATCGAGACACCATGCAGCACTTGCGGCCCGCCTGCATAGGATTTGCGAATGTTTTTGAGGGTGATCGCGCTCATCGGGGCGTCTCCGTTATTGCCAGTTGGCTTTGGTAAGCGTCGCGTAGGGAGATCGCCAAATTCGGGCGATCGGTTGTGAAAACCTTGACCTTCAAGGCAAGCGCCTTGTTGATCTGAGTTGTGTCATGCGCGCCCCAGCAGCCAAAGGCGATGCCGGCCCCCGTAACCTCGGCCATGATCCGGGCATCGGCGTGATCGATATTTAGCCCGATTTCGGGAATGTCATGGGCTTGCGCCACTTCGATAACCGTCTTGATTCCAAGCTGCTTTTGCACCGCCGGGCTGACCAGCCACAGGCGCGGGCATGTGCAATGGCGCGCAATTTCATCCAGCGTCGCGATCAGGAAAGCCGAAAAGACGCTGCGTTCCAGCATGGCTTCCTTGCGCAGTGTCTCGATCGCTTTAGGAACGAAATCGGGGTAGGGGAAGCCGCTGCTGTCCGGCTTGAATTCGCAGCGGAAATTGACGCGGCTTGGTCGGAATATCGCGCAAAGCTCTTGCAGGGAAATCGGATGTTCACCCAGGCTGTGGTTGATACGGGCGCTTCGGATTTGTGCCTCTGTCAGCGCGGCAAGCGGGCCGGAGGTATCGGTGGTCCGGTCCAAGGTGGCGTCGTGATGTACCATGATTGCGCCATCCACGCTGGGGTGGAGATCAAATTCCACCTCCTCCAGCGGTAGCGCCGCTGTGGCGCGAAAAGCGGTGGGCGTGCTGTCGCCATATTCAAGGGTTCCACCGCGATGCGAGGCTATACGGGTCATGGGGGCAGATCTTTCTGTATCTTGGGTCATTTCACGGCGCCCATCATCATGCCGCGCACCAGGTGACGCTCCACAAAGACGAAGCCCAGAAGGACGGGGAGAATGGTAATGGTCGAAGCGGCCATCACGAGCGGCCAGTTGATTACATCCTCTCCGGGATTGACGCGGTACAAGCGCGCAAGCCCGATCTGGAGGGTGTAGAGATCTTCTCGGCCCACCGCGACCAGCGGCCAGATGTAGTTGTTCCATTCCGAGATGAAGATATAGAGCCCCATCGACAGGATGGCGGGCTTTGACAAGGGGATGATGACGCGCCAGAGCACGACCAGCGGTGAAGCCCCGTCCATATAGGCCGCCTCATCCAGCGCGCGGGGGATGCCACGAATATATTGCCGCAAGAAGAAGGCAGCAAAGCCGTTCGCAATGGCGGGCAGGATCAAGCCGGCATAGGTATCGAGCAGACCCGCCTTTGCCAGTGTAAGGTAATTCGGGATCAAGGTGATATGGCTGGGGATCATTAGTGTCGCCACGACCGCACCGAACAACAGGTTGTTGCCCCTGAACTCAAAACGGGCAAAGGCAAAGGCGGCACAGATCGCGACGCCAAGCCCGATCACCGTCACCGCGCCCGAGACGAGCACGGAGTTCAGCAGATAGCGGGTGAAATTATATTGCCCGATGGCGAGTTGATAGTTGGACAGGGTAAAGTCCAGCCGCCCCGCATAATAGGCATCAACCGTCTGGAACGACATCCAGATGGAATAGATCACGGGCGACAGGAACAGCAGACCCGCAGCCAGGGCGGCGAGCGCGAGCAACGGGTTTTCAGGCTTCATAATGCACCTTTCGGCCAATGATCCGCGACTTCAGAAAGGCAAGCGCGATGAGGAAGACAAAGAGGATGACCGCCAAGGCAGAGCCCAGCCCGATGTCGAACAAATTGAAGCCGACGCGGTAGAGCATGTTCACAAGCATATCCGTCGCGCCTGCGGGGCCGCCTTGTGTCATGACATCGACGATGGTGAAGACCTGAAATGCCTCGATCACCGAAATCATCAGCAGGAAATAGGTCGTCGGCATTACCAGTGGCACTGTCACGCGTCGGAACACATGGCGCTTGGCTCCGCCATCAACCGCGGCTGCGTCATAAAGCTCCGGCGGAATGGCCTGAAGGCCAGCGATATAGATGATGACGTCATAGCCAAGCTGTTTCCATGTGTTGACGAAGATCAGCACCCAAAGCGCGATCGTCGGGTCCTGCAGCCACGTCACCTTGCCAACACCGAGGCCGGCAAGAATTCCGTTCATCATCCCGTAATCGGTTGAAAATACCCAAGAAAACACAACGCCGATTGCAACGGTGGAGGTAACCGAAGGCAGGAAGATCGCACCGCGCATCACGCGGGAAATGACGGTTTCGCGTAGCAGTCTTTGGGCGATCAACAACGCCAGCACCAAGCGCAATGGCACCGATATCACCGCAAAAAGCAGCGTTACATATAAGGAATTCCAGAAGGCGCGATTTTCGAACAACAGTCGGTAGTTATCCAAGCCGACGAAGGGTTTTGTCGGGGACAAGAAATCCCATTCGCGAAAGCTGAGATTGATGCTTTGCGCGATAGGAAGATAGGTGAAAACCGCGATGAAGCCCAAAAGCGGCAACGCGAATAGATAGGGTGTCAGGCGACGCAACATAGATAGCCTTCAAACAAAAGCGAAAAGAGAGGCCAGCAGGGTGCCGACCTCTCTGTAGGGACAGAAGGCCTATTTCTTCAGGCGCTCGGCTTCGGCGCGGGTGCTTTCGGCAAATTCTGAAAGCACTTCCGAGACATCGCGTTGACCAAGTGCCATTGCCTGCCACAGGTCATATTCCGACGCGCGCATCCAAGTCACAACCGGCGGGCGCGGACGGCCCCGCGCGAAGCCAAGCTGGTTGATTGCCACATCGATGCCGGGCTGTTCGGCCAGCGCTGTGACGGCCACCTGCTCTTGCGGGGTCTTTTTGTTAATTGGCATGTAGCCCGTTGCGGCGAACCACAGCGCATTGGATTCCGGCGAGGCGGCATAGCTGATGAACTTGTAGGCTGCGTCCTGAACCTCTTTTTCCGAGGTTGTCAGAATGCCGATCCCTGCGCCGCCGATGGGCACCGAACAGACCTTGTTGCATGGCATCGGTAGCACGGCCAGATTATCCCCCAGCGAAGAGGCAGCGCTGCCGTAATTGCCGGTTGAATTGATCATCATCCCGACCTTGCCCGCCAGAAACGCATCGCGGCCATTGTTTTCCTTGGTTACGCCGTCGGGCGAGGCCACCTTATGCTCATGCACAAGCGAGGCCATGAATTCATAGGCCTCCACAGTGCCGGGCGCGTCGATCAGAATATCGCCGCTTACGCTGTCGATCAGGTCGCTGTCATTGTCCATGATCAGACCCCAGCGGGCGAATTGGCCCGGCGCGGCGATGCCCGTAATTCCGCTTTCGCCAAGCTTCGCAGTAATCTGCTGCGCGGCGGACAGAAGGTCGTCATAAGTTTTCAGCGGTGTATCAAGCGGCAGTCCGGCTTCGGTGAAAATCGCTTTGTTGAAATACAGAACCGGCGTCGATGAGTTGAAGGGAACGATATAGTTCTTGCCTTCATAGATGCCGACCTCTCGGGCGTAATCATAAAGATCATCTTTGAGTGGGTCGGCGTCAACATAGGCCGTCAGATCTTTCAGCACGCCACGATCTGCGAAAAGCCCGTAGCGCGTTACTTCCATGATCACCGCATCAGGCGCACGCTGCGCTGGAATGGCGGCTTGCAGCTTGGTGACGATGTCTTCGTAATTGCCGATCTCTTGCGCATCAATCTTGATATCAGGATTCGCAGCTTCAAAACTTTCGATGATCTGCGCCAGTGCCTCGCCGGAGGATCCGCCAAAGCTGTGCCAGAATTCAACCGTCACTTCGGCCGAGGCCATGGCCGTGTGTCCAAGCAGCGCCAGTAGTGTCGCGGCTGTCGTAGCTTTAAATTTTGCAATCATTTTCTTCTCCATTTGCAATTTGGGTTGCAGTTGCATCGCGGCGACGGATAGGGCGAAAATGTAATGTTTATTGATACGTTTGATGAAGCTTTGGTGACGCAGAGCGATGGCTGACGGTTTTCTGCGGGTGGTGGGGAATGGTCGGCTGCAATTCAGTTTTGCTGCTCGTTTGAGTGCCTTTCGGCCACTTCTGCGCAGGCGCTTGAGGCTCTGCGCCTTTGTTGTGTGGGGGGTGCGCTGCAGCCTTGACTGACTTGCACTTGCCGTTATACCTAGACGCATAACCAGGGGTGCTCTGACGAGCTGAGATGCGCATTTCGCGTGAACCCTTCATAGCTGATCCGGATAATGCCGGCGGAGCGAGGGATTTATGTTTATAGGCGCGCAAGTGTCACTCTATCCGATGACGTCTGATTTCATTGGCGTCATTACAACTGGTCTATCGGCGCTCGCGCCCTATCGGGACAAATTGCGGATCGAAACGGATGACATGTCGACCTTGATGGTCGGTGCGCCGGAGCCATTGATCGATGCGATCCGCGACCTGTTTGCCACCACAGCGCGAGGGCCGGAACATGTGACGCTGCACCTGACCTTGTCGCGCGGTTGCCCTGGCGAGCCGGACGATCCGAGTTGCCGCTGCGAGGCGTTGACCCGCGCGCAAGACCAAACCCTTGAAGAGCGCATTGCCCTTGCGCTTGACGCCGCGCGCGCCGCCCCGACGCTCGGGGCCGTGATCGATGTTCAATTCTCGCTTTATGTGCTGGGGCAGGATCGGCATATGGATGAAATCTATGGCTGCATCGATTTTCTGAAATCCTCTGGCACATTCTTGAGATCAAAGAATTTCTGTACGCGCCTTCGTGGTGATGCCGGCGTGGTTTTCGAAACAGTAAGGCAGGCTTTCTTGCGGTTCGGCCCTGCTGAGGGCCATGTGACGATTGACCTGACAGCTTCTGCCAATAGCCCAAGTCTCGGCTAGTGCGAGGCTTGCGCGGCTGTCGCCTCATGCATTTCTTGCACCATATTTTCCCTACGACCCTGCTTGCCGCAGTCTTGTTGTTGGCTTGGCAGCTCTATTGCACGCTGGCTGGCGTATCGCCTTTGCTGCTACCCGCGCCGTTGGATATTCTGCGGGCTTTGGTTGTGGAGCGCGCGCGCATCGCCCCTCATGCTTTCAGTACGATCTGGGTGGCGACACTCGGCTTTTCAACTTCGGTTCTTTTCGCCTTCGCGGCGTCGATTGCGCTGCATTTCAGCCCTTGGTTACAGCGCGGAATGATGCCGCTGCTTGTCGCCAGCCAAACGGTGCCGCTTGTTGCCTTAGCGCCGCTTATGATCTTGTGGTTCGGGTTCGGGCTTTTGCCAAAGGTGCTGCTGGTTATTCTCGTTACGTTTTTTCCGATCCTTATCAGTTTGTTGTCGGGATATTCGCAGGTGCCGCAAGCCTATCTTGATCTGCTTCACGCCATGCGGGCGAGCAAATGGCGCCTCTTTCGACGTGCAACGTTGCCAATGGCGCGGGCATCCTTCTTTGCAGGCCTGAAAATCTCCGCGACATATGCGATCGTTGCGACGATCTTTGCAGAATATGCGGGCGCGCGTCAGGGCTTGGGCATCTATATCCTGACCGCCAAGAACAGCTTTCGCGCCGATCTCGTCCTAGCTGCTGTGGTCGTCTCTGCGGGCCTTACCTTGCTTTTGCTCGGTGCCTTGCAACTGATCGAACGGTTGACAGGGAAAAGCCGGTTTGAGGGGCAAAATGCTGCGGGTTGAAGACCTTACATTGCGCGTTCGGGGGCGAAACCTTGTCACCGGGTTTTCGTGTGAATTGCAACAAGGACAGATCACGTGCTTGCTCGGTCAATCGGGCTGTGGCAAGACATCGGTCCTGAAATGGCTGGCGGGCATCTTGCCAAAGGCTATCAATGCCAGCGGACGCCTTAGCCTGGATGGCGCGCCGGTCCAGACGCCGCATCCGGATATTGCCTATCAGCCCCAAAGCGACGCGTTGTTTCCCTGGCTGACGATCGCAGGCAATGCAGCATTGGGGCTGGAAATGGCGGGAATGCCTGCAAAAGCCGCAATCCAAAAGGCGACCGCGCTGTTCGGGGCCTTCGGACTTTCGGATTGCGAAACCCTTTATCCCGAACAGATTTCGGGCGGCATGCGGCAACGCGCCGCCTTTCTGCGCACCATCTTGCAAGACAGCCGTTTCATCCTGCTGGATGAACCGTTTTCGGCATTGGATGCGGTGACGCGCCTGCGTATGCAAGAGTGGCTTTGCACTCGTTTGACCGAAACATCGCGCGGGGTATTGCTTGTGACGCATGATTTGCATGAGGCCACCCAGATGGCGGACCGTATCCTTGTGATGTCCAACGGGTCTGGCCCGCTGCTTGCTGACATTCCCATGATGACCCCCCGCGCCGGCCGGAGCGAAGCGGCGCTGGCAGAAATTCGTACCACCTTGAAATCCCTGCTTTTGGAGACGTGAACTCATGTATCGCACCCTTGTCCTAGCCGCCTGCCTCGCCCTGCCGATTGCGGCCGAGGCCCAAGAAAAGGTAACCATCGCCCTTGATTGGGTTCTGAACACCAATCACGTCGGTTTGATCGTTGCGCGTGACAGGGGATTTTTTGATGAAGCCGGGCTGAGCGTAGAGATTCTGCCCTATTCAGACACCAGCTCTACCGCGCTGCTGGCGGCAGAAGTGGCAGATTTCGCCTACATGACTTCGCTCGGTTTCATGAGCGCGCGGGGGCGCGGAGCAGATATTATCGCCCTCTGGGCCACAACGCAGCGTGAAACGGGTCGGTTGGTCTATAACAGCAACAACCCCGACATCTCCCGACCAGCGGACCTATCCGGCAAAACCTATGCCGGGTTCGGCAGCGTTTGGGAAGATGCGCTGATCGGGACGATGATCCGCAATGATGGAGGTGATCCGGTTTTCGATACGGTGACATTGGGGACAGGCGCCTATGAGGCTCTGGCGGCTGGCAAAGTGGATTTCACGCTTGAAGTTGCGACGTGGGAAGGTGTGAATGGCCAGTTGCTGGGGCGCGCGCAATCGTCCTTTACCTATGCCGACTATGGCATCCCTGACCAACAAAACGGCTATATCGGCACCCGCTCGGGGTTTTTGCGCGATGCGCCGGAAAAGATTGCAGCTTTCATGGCAGCGACGCAACAGGGCTATGCTTGGGCTGTTGAAAACCCCGCTCAAGCCGCCGCGCTTTTGATCGCGGCGGGTGATTTTCCGAACGCTGAGCTGGTCCGCGCATCCATGCACAGCCTAGTGAACGGCGGCTATCTACGCAGGGACGTCGCCGCGGTCGGTCAGATCGATCCAAATCGTTTTGCGGCCATGGCGCAGTTCCTGTACGAAAGCGGCGTGCTGCGGGACTCCAATGGCACTTCACTCCCATGGCCGGGGGATGTTTCTGCGTGGTATGATCAGAACTGGCTTAACGGCTGATCGACAAATCTGGCAACCAGCGAGCAGAGCGATGGCAAAAATTGACTAAATGTCAGGCTCAGC
>JBFHGI010000037.1:0-10227 GCA_041583175.1 Pseudorhodobacter sp.
AATCGCGGCGACAAAACCGCCATCCGCGCAGCACAGGTCCATGACCACGGGAGCGGCGGGCAGACGATCGGGCCAGCGGTCGACAAAATCGGCGGGGCCACCTTGCGCCGCGATCATGCGGCCAAAGAATTCGGCAGCAACTCCGCTTTCGAGTGCGTCTTCGATTTTCACCGCGCCATCCTCGGCATCGGCAGCGAGCCCGCCCAGCGCCAGAGCCTCGCCCCCCAGCGCCGCCGTCAGGTCCCACAGGGCGGGGTTTATGGCACTGCCGGTCAGGGTTTCCATCACGGCGATCACCTCCAGCGCATTGCCCGCTGCTGTGGCAAGCGGCTGGTTCATATCGGTGATCAGCGCAGTTGTCATGCAGCCCGCCCCTTGCGCGGTGGAGACAAGGGCCTGCGCAAGCACGCGGGCCTCTGCCTCTGACTTCATGAACGCGCCAGAGCCGTATTTGACATCCAGCACCAGCCCTTCCAGCCCGGCAGCGAGTTTCTTGGACAGGATCGAAGCCGTGATGAGGTCGATGCTATCGACCGTGGCCGTGACATCGCGGATGGCATAGAGCCTGCGGTCGGCGGGGGCCAGTTGCGGCGAGGCCGCGATGATGGCGCAGCGGGTTTGGGCGAGCTGGTCGCGCAATTGCCCCGTCGTCAACTCGGTGCGCAGGCCGGGAATGGATTCAAGCTTGTCCAGCGTGCCGCCGGTATGGCCAAGGCCCCGCCCCGAGACCATCGGCACATAGGCCCCGCAGGCCGCCAGTGCCGGGGCCAGCAGCAACGACACACAATCGCCGATGCCGCCGGTCGAGTGTTTGTCGAGTACCGGGCCGGGCATGTCCCATTCCAGTTGTGTGCCGCTGTGTTGCATGGCGCGGGTCAGTGCGATGCGGCCCGCCTCTCCCAGTCCTTGCAGGCAGATCGCCATGGCAAAGGCGCCCGCCTGTGCATCGGACACCTCGCCCGAGGCGAGGCCGCGGGCAAACCAGTCCAGCGCGCCGGATTTGGGGGGCAGGCCCGCCCGCACGCCTGCGATAATGTCGCGCGCGTCAAATCCCGCTGGCATCGACATTGGCCATATGGCCCGCGTTGAAAGAGCCGGGCAGAAGATCGGCCACAGTGACAACTGCTGTCGTGCCTTGCAGGTTCACCATGGTCACCGTCACCTCCGGCCCCGCGAATTCCGCGATTTTCTGGCGGCAGCCACCGCAAGGGGTGACGGGTGTCGGGCTGTCGGAAATCACCAGAATCTCGGCGATCTTATATTCCCCTGCCGCGCACATCGCGGCAATCGCGCCCGCTTCGGCGCAGGTGCCTTCTGGATAGGCCACGTTTTCGACATTGACGCCGGAATAGATTTTACCGCCGGCGCTGCGCAGGGCGGCCCCGACCTTGAATTTCGAATAGGGCGCATAGGCATTTTCGCGGGCTCTGGTTGCGGCGTCGAGAAGGGACATTGCGGCCTCTGCTTGTGGTTATGATTGCGTGCAGTTTGGGGTTGCGGCGCTGAAGTTTCAAGCGCGGTGATCGGCGGCAAACCGCCGGGGGTTTCACACCCCCGGACCCCCGTGGGATATTTCTGACCAGATGAAGCCTGTCAGAGGACCTCTGTCGTGAAATTTCCGGGGAGGGAGGCTTCGAGGAGTTGCAGGTCGGATGTGGTGTCACTGTATCGGGCTTCAAGGCCGGGCGGCAGGACGAAAGCGTCGCCCATGGTCAGGCGGAACGGGTCTTTGCCTTCGCCTTCCAGCGTCATTTCACCAGATATGACATAGGTGAAAAGGATATCGGTGTCATGGCGTGTGGCGGGGGCCGGTTGGCCTGTGGGGCGGGCAACCATGACAGAGGCAAGGCCTTTGGTATTTGCGTTGATGGTGGTGTCGCGCGCCACGAACCCCGGAATGCGGAAGGGTTTGAACGAGGATTGCGCGCCGATGTTATGCACGAAGCGTTGACCTTGCCATTCTCGGTCGGGGCGGTGGTGCGGGGTTGGCAGGGTCATGTCATGGTCAATCTCGGTGACATGTTCGGCAGGGACGCCGATTTCGATCACCTCGATTCCGTTGGAGGCCTCCAGCACGCGATGGCGGATTTCCGGGGGCTGGATGAAACAATCGCCTGCGGTCAGGCGGATTTTCTCGCCTTGATCCTCGTAGACCACATCGACCCAGCCTTTGACGCAGAAGATCAGCTGGAAGCCGACCTTGTGGAAATGCACCATATCGGGGACAGGGCCGCCATCGGGGATGCGGATATGGCTGGCGATGATGGCACCGCCAAGGCGTGACGGGACCAGATCGCGGTAATGCATGCCCGCGCGACCGATCACCCAAGGGGCCTGATCGGCAAGGCGGCGCACGACGAAAGCATGTTCCGTCACGGGCATCACCAGCGGGGGATTGAGCTCGTCGATTTCGACCTTTGTGCCATTCGGCGCTGTGAGGGTGCGGGAGGGAAAGGCTGTGGGGTCATCGGTGAGAATGCGGATGGTGCCCGGTGCCTCTGCCGCGCCTTTCTGGAGCCGCAGGCGCAGGCCATGGCCGGAGAGCACCGCCACCTCGGGATCATCGGCGGGATAGATCATATCCAGCCGCATTTTCAGCACCTTGGTGAAAAAGGGCAGATCATCGCGCAATTCTTGCGTTGGCAGGCGCATCTCGGCACGAATTTCGGTCATACTATCCTCCTGTAACCGGCCAAGATGATGGAAGCGATTCGTCCGCCGCGCAAGCGCTGGATTGCAGGTTCGGCTTGCACGGGCTTGCGTGTTTTGAGGAATAGTTTAAGGCTAAACGACTTAGCAGGAGGGGTAAGATGGACGAAGCACGGCACGATAACATGCGGCAAGCGGCACTGAATTACCATGAGTTTCCAAAGCCCGGAAAACTGGAAATCAGGGCGACCAAACCCATGGCCAACGGGCGCGACCTGTCGCTTGCCTATAGCCCCGGTGTGGCCGAAGCCTGCATGGAGATCAAGGCCGACCCGACTGTCGCAGGCCGCTATACGGCACGGGGCAATCTGGTTGCAGTGGTGTCGAATGGCACGGCCGTTCTGGGGCTTGGCAATATCGGCGCGCTGGCGTCCAAGCCCGTGATGGAAGGCAAGGCGGTCCTGTTCAAGAAATTCGCCAACATCGATTGCTTCGACATCGAGGTGAACGAGCCCGACCCCTATAAGCTGGCCGATATCGTCTGCGCGCTGGAGCCGACCTTCGGCGCGATCAACCTTGAAGATATCAAGGCCCCCGATTGCTTTATCGTCGAAGAGATATGTCGGGAACGCATGGGTATTCCGGTGTTCCACGATGACCAGCACGGCACTGCGATCGTTGTGGGGGCAGCGGCCACCAATGCGCTGTTTGTCGCTGGCAAGACGTTCGAAGACATCAAGATCGTATCGACCGGTGGCGGTGCGGCGGGGATTGCCTGCCTGAACATGCTCCTGAAGCTGGGCGTGAAGCGCGAGAATGTCTGGCTGTGCGATATCAAGGGGCTCGTCTATGAGGGACGGACCGAAGATATGACGCCGCAGAAGGCCGAATTCGCGCAGAAATCCGAGTTGCGGACCTTGGGTGAGGTGATTGACGGGGCCGATCTGTTCCTCGGTCTGTCAGGCCCGCGCGTGTTGACAGCGGAAATGGTGGGGCGGATGGCCAAGCGGCCCATCGTCTTTGCGCTTGCCAACCCGACACCTGAAATCACGCCCGATGAGGCCCGCACCACCGCGCCGGATGTGATCATGGCGACCGGGCGTTCTGACCTGCCCAACCAGGTCAATAACGTGCTGTGTTTTCCGTTCATCTTCCGCGGGGCGCTGGATGTCGGGGCAACGACCATCAATGACGAGATGGAACTGGCCTGCATCGCAGGCATCGCTGCATTGGCCCGTGCCACTACAAGCGCCGAGGCCGCCGCCGCCTATAAGGGCGAGCAACTGACCTTCGGCGCGGAATATCTGATCCCCAAACCCTTTGACCCGCGCCTGATCGGGGTCGTCGCCTCTGCTGTGGCGAAGGCCGCGATTGAAACGGGTGTCGCGACCAAGCAGATTGATGATTTCGACGCCTATAAGCGCAAGCTCGACGGCTCGGTCTTCCGCTCCGCGCTGATCATGCGTCCGGTGTTCCAGGCGGCGGCCACCGCCACCCGCCGTATCGTCTTTGCCGAAGGCGAGGATGAGCGGGTGCTGCGCGCCGCCAATGCGATGATCGAGGAAACCACCGACAAGCCCATTCTGATCGGTCGCCCCGAGGTGGTAGAAAATCGCTGTGAGCGTGCGGGGCTTCCCATCCGGCCCGGCCGCGATTTCGATCTGGTGAACCCAGAAAACGATCCGCGCTACCGCGACTATTGGGAAACCTATCATCAGCTTATGGCGCGGCGCGGGGTCTCCCCTGATATCGCCCGCGCGGTGATGCGCACCAATACGACCGCGATTGCGGCGGTGATGGTTCACCGGGATGAGGCTGACAGCATGATCTGCGGCACGTTCGGGCAATATCTGTGGCATCTGAATTATGTGACTCAAGTGCTTGCGACAGACGGGCGGCATCCGGTCGGGGCCCTGTCCTTGATGATTCTGGAAGATGGGCCGCTGTTTATCGCCGATACCCATGTCCATACCGAGCCGACCCCGGAACAGATCGCGGAATCGGTGATCGGGGCGGCGCGCCACGTCAGGCGTTTTGGCCTGACACCCAAGATCGCGCTGTGCTCCGGCTCGCAGTTCGGCAACCTCGACTGTGACACGGGGCGGCGGATGCGTGCCGCACTGGCTATTCTGGATTCTGCCCCCCGTGATTTTCAATACGAGGGAGAGATGCACACGGATTCCGCCCTGGATGAAAGTCTGCGCGACCGGATTTTCCCCGGCGGGCGCTATGAGGGGGCGGCGAATGTTCTGGTCTATGCCAATACGGATGCTGCGGGCGGCGTGCGCAACATTCTGAAAATGCGGGGCGGCGGGCTGGAGGTTGGCCCGATTCTGATGGGCATGGGCAATAAGGCGCAGATCGTCACCCCTTCGATCACCGCACGCGGGCTTTTGAATATGTCGGCGCTGGCCGGCACGCCTGTGGCCACCTATGGCTAGGGTTCTGGGCCACGGATTTGCCGTCCTGGCCCTGACCCTGTTCTCTCAACTCGGCGGGGTGGCCTGGCTTCTGGCTCTGCCCTTCCGCCGTTTCTGGCCCGCCTTCGTCACTGTTTACGCTGTACTATGGGGCGCGGCATTCCTTCTGGCGCCGCTGGCGGGGCGGGTCGCCCTACCCTGCTTTGGCGAAACGCTACGGTCGCAATCCGTGCTCTACTGCGCCTTGAACCGGCACTATGTGACGCCCGAATTGCTGGCCCTGACCACCGATCTCGCGGAGGACATGGCCCGAAACCATCCCGGCACCGTCACCCTGACACTCGACGCGGGCTTTCCCTTCACCACCCTGCCACTTCTTCCACATCTCAGCCATGATGACGGGGAAAAGCTGGATCTGGCGCTGTTTTGGGCCGATGGCGATGGTTATCAACAGGGGCGTAGCAAATCACCTTTGGGCTATTGGGGCTATGCCGAAGGCCCCACCGATTGCCCGAAACGCCGGGCCGATCTGCGCTGGGATTTCGACCTGCTGAACGCCGCCTTGCCGGATTGGCGGCTGGACCACCCACGCATGACCACTGCCCTGATGTGGCTGGCGAATGACCCGCGCAGCGGCAAAATCCTGATCGAACCGCATATCCCCGCATCGCTCGGCCTCAGCCACCCCAAGATCCGCTTCCAAGGCTGCCGCGCCGCACGCCATGACGACCATATCCACCTGCAACTCTGATCCGCTTTCTTTTCGGTCCAAATATCCTCAGGGGGTGAATGCGCGTCAACGCGCAGAGGGGGCGCGAGCGCCCCCTGCCTTCGGGTAAAAATCACAACACGCCGCCCACCGTTTGCGCTAAATGTGACCAATGGGCGCAGCTCTGGCCTTGCAACAGTCACGCAACATTCTTGTCAGACAAGCTGCCGCAGCGTAACTAAAGGCAACGCAAAGGAGGGTATACGATGGCATACACAGGGGCATACGCAGAGGTCTATGCAGGCTGGAAAGCCGATCCGGAAGGGTTCTGGATGCAGGCCGCTGAGGCGATCGACTGGGACAAGGCCCCCTCTGCCGCGCTCGACGCATCCCGCGCGCCGCTGTATGAATGGTTCGCGGACGGCATGGTCAACACCTGCTGGAACGCGGTGGACCGTCATGTAGAGGCCGGTCGCGGCAGTCAGTTGGCCATCATCCATGACAGCCCCGTTACCCGCACCAAACATGCCATCACCTACGAAGAGCTGCGCAACCGCGTGGCCACCCTCGCCGGGGCCCTGCGCGCCAAAGGTGTGGAAAAGGGCGACCGCGTGTTGATCTACATGCCGATGGTGCCCGAGGCGCTGGAGGCGATGCTGGCCTGCGCGCGGCTTGGCGCTGTGCATTCCGTGGTGTTCGGCGGCTTTGCGGCCAGCGAGCTTGCAGTGCGCATCGATGATTGCAAACCCAAAGCCATTATCGCCGCCTCTTGCGGGATCGAACCGTCCCGCGTGATCCATTACAAACCCTTGCTGGACGGCGCGATTGAAATGGCCCGCCACAAGCCCGACTTCTGCGTGATCTTCCAGCGCGAACAAGAGGTTGCCAAGCTGGTGGAGGGGCGTGACGTCAACTGGCACGGCTTCCAATACGGGGTAGAACCTGCCGATTGTGTGCCGGTGGAAGGCAACCACCCTGCCTATATCCTCTATACCTCTGGCACCACCGGCGCACCGAAAGGCGTTGTGCGCCCGACCGGCGGCCACCTGGTCGCGCTCAACTGGACGATGAAGAATGTCTATAACGTGGACGCGGGCGATGTGTTCTGGGCGGCCTCGGATGTCGGCTGGGTCGTTGGCCATTCCTATATCTGCTATGGCCCTTTGATTGCGGGCTGCACCACTGTGGTGTTCGAGGGCAAGCCCGTCGGCACGCCCGATGCCGGCACCTTTTGGCGGGTGATTGCCGAGCATAAGGTCAAAAGCTTCTTCACCGCCCCCACCGCCCTGCGCGCGATCAAACGTGTGGACCCGCAAGCCAAGCTGATGGCGGACTATGATTTGCGCCATCTCAAAGCGCTGTATCTTGCCGGCGAACGCGCCGATCCGGACACGATCAACTGGGCCAAGGACGCGCTGAAAATCCCGGTGATCGACCATTGGTGGCAAACCGAAACCGGCTGGGCGATTGCCGCGAATCCCTTGGGGATCGAAGAATTGCCCGTGAAAATCGGCTCTCCCTCGGTGCCGATGCCGGGTTATGATGTGCAGGTGTTGGATGAAGGCGGCCACCCGGTCGCAGCAGGCACCCTGGGGGCGATTGCAGTCAAATTGCCCTTGCCCCCCGGCACGTTGCCAACCCTGTGGAACGCCGAGGAGCGGTTCAAGAAATCCTATCTGACCACCTTCCCCGGTTATTATGAAACCGGCGACGCGGGCTATATCGACGAGGACGGCTATCTTTACATCATGGCGCGCACCGATGACGTGATCAATGTCGCAGGTCACCGCCTGTCCACCGGCGCGATGGAAGAGGTACTCGCAGGGCACCCCGATGTTGCCGAATGTGCGGTGATCGGCGTGGCCGACACGCTGAAGGGTCAGTCTCCGCTAGGGTTCCTGTGCCTCAACGCCGGCTCTGACCGGACCGAGGCCGATGTCATCAAGGAATGTGTGGCCCTAGTGCGCGACAAGATCGGCCCGGTTGCCGACTTCAAGCGTGCCTGCGTTGTGGACCGGCTGCCCAAAACCCGTTCCGGCAAGATCTTGCGCTCTACCATGGTAAAGATCGCGGATAGCGAACCTTTCAAATCGCCCGCCACGATCGAGGATCCGGCGGTGCTGGATGAAATTAAGGTTGCATTGCAAGCCCTTGGCTTGGCTCAGGGTTAAATCGGCGCTATTGTGCGTAAATGAAGGGGCTGTGCGGATTTCCGCGCAGCGTTAACCATGTTCTCCGCTGGACATTGGTCATAGAGCAGTTAACGTCTTTATGATCATGGTTCGAGTTTCCTCTATTTCACGCTTATCTTTTTTGGCCTCTGTTTTTGGGGGTCGTCATGACGGGTGATCACGCCAAGTCGGAGCCATTGGCCGAAGAACTGGCGCTACTCGCCCATGATATCCGTTCCGCCTTTACCGATATGATGACAGGGTTGGAACTGATCGACGATTCCGCCCTTGGCACAGCCGACCGGCAACAGTTAGAGCGGGTGCGGGCCTCGGGCGAGGGGCTGTTCCGTTTGCTGGAAGTGGCGCTTTCCAATGTGCTGGGTCAAAACAATGCCGAGTTGCCAACTGCGCCTGTGCATCTGAACCGGCTGCTCAATGATCTGATGCGGCGTTGGGCACATACAGGCGGGCCACATGAGCCTGCCGCCCGCGCGGTGGTGTCAGCTGCGCCCGATCTGCCCGAGGTGATTCAATGCAACCACGTCGCGGTAGAGCGGATTCTGGCCAATCTGATCGGTAATGCGCTTTTCCATTCGGGCAATGGCCTCGTGACGCTGGAAGTGCGTCAACACTCCGAGACGGAATTATGCTTTACCGTGTTGGACCAGGGCCCCGGCTTTCCGACCAATCTGGTCTCCTCGGGCACGGCTGGCAGCCGCGCCTTACCCGCCTGGCAAACCGGCGCGGGGCATGGCTTGGGGCTCAGCATCTCACAATCGCTGTGCGAGCGGATGGGTGGCCGCATAACTCTGCGCAATACCGCAGAGGGCCATGGCGCGGCGGAGTTCTGGCTGCCCATCGCTGCGGTCACTGAACTCGCGGCCGATAACAGGGTTGCCGATAGCGCTTTGCAAGGGGTGCGGGTCTTGCTGGCGGATGACAGCGCGACCCAGTTGCTTTTGCTGTCACAATATCTAAGCCAGATGGGCGCCCATGCCACCATGGTACGCGACGGGGCCTCGGCGGTCGCGGCCTTGCGACTGGGTGACTTTGGCGCGGCAATCCTCGATCAGGACATGCCCGGGTTGAGCGGGCCTGAGGTTTGCGCCGAAATCCGCGCCTCTGGCGGGGAATTGGCCCGCCTGCCCGTGGTGATCCTGTCCGCCCACAATGAACCGCATATCCGTGCAAGGGCGATGGCTGCCGGTGCGGATGCCGTGCTGCAAAAACCCATCGCCTCTGCCGCTTTTCTGGGGCAAGCCCTGAGCGATGTGATGGGCGCGGGCACGGGGGTAACCTTGCCCGACACCTGCATTGACCCGAAGGATTTCCTGCATCTGCTGGAGGTCGCGGGCGCGGACCTTGCCGCAGAACTGATCGAGCGTTTTCAGGCTGATCTGGCCGCAGTCAAGGCGCAACTTCTTGCCGCCTTGCCGCAGTTTGACTGGCAAACCCTGCGCAGCGCCTCGCATGTGCTTATCGCACTGTCCGGTACGGCAGGCGCGCATCTTTTGTCTGAAGGGGCGCGGGCGTTCAACCTTGCTGCAAATGCACTGGACACGGAACACATCAAAGAAAACGCCAAGCAACTGCTGGAACGGCTGGACGAGTTGATCGCTTTTGTTGACAAGATCGCGGCAGAGCGTAATTCAGAAGCATGAGCAAAGCCGCCACTCCCGCCACGGCCCCGTCCCGCGGCAAAAGCAAGACCAACAGCGCCCCGCCGATCCTGCTGATCGAGGACACGCTGTCGTTGCAAATGGTGTACCGGTCCACGCTGATCAATGCGGGGCATAGGGTGGTGGCCGCGGCAACCGCTGCGGATGGGTTTGCGTTGTTTTGTGAACATGCCCCGCGCATCGTCTTGCTCGATCTGACCCTGCCGGACCGTGACGGCCTTGACCTGATGCAGGAAATGCTAGCCCGCGATGCGGATGCTTGCGTTATCGTGATTACCGCCAATGGCACCATCAACAAAGCCGTCGAGGCCATGCGCGCCGGGGCGCATGAATTTCTGGTCAAACCGTTTGACGAACCGCGCTTCCTGTCCTGCATCGACAATGCGCTGCGGTTGGGCTCTGTCAAGGAAAGCGGCGAAGCACAAACGCCGGCGCGCAACGTCATGCGCCAACCTCCGCCTCTGCCGGAAGGCGCGTTTATCGGGCGGTCGCAAGTCATGGCGCGGGTGCAAAACAAGATCGCCTCCGTCGCTCAAAGCATGGCAACCGTCTTCATCACCGGCGAAAGCGGCACAGGCAAAGAGCTGTGCGCTTTGGCT
>JBFHGI010000038.1:0-10071 GCA_041583175.1 Pseudorhodobacter sp.
AATCTGACAGCGGCGGGTTTCACCGTGCTTGACGGCCGCAACCTTTCAGCAGAGGCCATGCGCGCGCGCCTCACCCGCCTGTTGCGGACATTGGCGCCGACGGACAGCCTGGTGATTTTGCTGGCGGGGGATTTCGCTCATTCGCAAAGCCAGACATGGTTTTTGCCTGCGGACATCCCTGCGCCAGATCAGCCCTCACTTGCCTCCATCGGGGCGTCTGCGATCAACCTTGCGACGGTGCTCGATATGGCCGCGATTGCTGCGGGCCGTGCCGTGGTGATCTTGGGCAACGACCAAGGGCTGCGCGTGAATTTGGGGCAGGGGTTGCAAGCGGGGATCGGGGAACTGGACATTCCGCAAGGGGTTGCCGTGGTGACAGGGGGTGCTGCCGATGCCTCCCGCTTTGCCGCCCTGACGGTTACGCAGCAGGGCAAAAGCATCGCGCAGATGCTGAACGGTGCGCGCAATCTTCGGGGCGCAGGTTACCTGCCTGCCAGTGACGCCTTCAGACCGATTGAGGCGCAGGCCACCGTCGATCCCTCAACCGGCGACACGCTGGCCGAGGAGCGGAATGCAGCAGACATCGCGGCTTGGGCCAAGGCGCAGGCAGCGGGCAGCATTGCCGGATATGAGGGCTATCTCGCGGCCTATCCAAGCGGTTTGAATGCGGCCAATGCGCGGATGGAAATCAACCGCCTGCGCAATGATCCAACGGTCCTCGCCCAAGAGGCAGAGGATGCGCTGCGCCTCGACCGTGACCAGCGCCGTACCATCCAGCGGCAGCTTTCGTTGCTGGGGTTCGATCCGCGCGGGGTTGACGGCATTTTCGGGCGGGGCAGCCGTGCGGCCATCACCGCGTGGCAAAAATCGCAAGGGGCTTTGGCAACGGGTTACCTGAGTGCCGCCGAATTGCCACGTCTTGCCCTGCAAGCCGATCGCCGCGCCGCCGAGTTGGAGGCCGAAGCCGCCGCGCGGCAAGCTGAACTGGAACGACAGGACCGCCTCTTTTGGCAACAAACCGGCGCGGTCGGTGATGAGGAAGGGCTGCGGGCCTATTTGCGAAAATATCCTGACGGGCTGTTTGCCGATGCCGCAACCACCAATCTGGAGGCGTTCGAGGCACAGCGCCGCGCCCAAGCCGTCGCGCAGGATCGGAACGCTTGGGCAGATGCCGAAGCGATGAATACGATTGCGGGCTATGAAGAGTATTTACGCGCCTTTCCGCAAGGGGCGTTCAAGGGCGAAGCGGAGTTTCGCATAGAGGCCGCGGAAGGCGAGGCAGCGGGTACGGATCAAGCCCGCGCCGCCGCTGAAGCGGCAGAGCGCCAGCTGAACCTGAATGGCTTGACCCGTCGCCTGATCGAGGAACGGCTGGCGCAGCTCGGATTTGAACCGGGGGAGGCGGATGGCACGTTTGACGCCACAACGCGGCGGGCGATCCGGCGCTTTCAGAACACAAGGGGGCAGCCGGTGACGGGCTATATCGACCAATCAGCGATTGTGGCCTTGCTTGCTGGCGGTATTCTGAAGCTGGGGGATTGACCTGCGGCGGCAAAGCGCCGGTGGGAATTGCCGGTTCAGGCAATAAATTCGCAACTTCCCCGCCGTGGTGCCTTGTTCCCTGGACCCGCCGCAACTACATCAAGCGCCATGCGCAAACATATCCCTTTTCTGAACAAGCCCCCCTTCGTTCCGGTGATCCGCCTGTCAGGCAGCATCGGCGGCGGTAGCCGTTTCAGCCCCGCCCTGAGCGATGCGGCCCTTGCCCCGCTGGTCGAGCGTGCGTTTTCGCGCGGGAAACCCACTGCAGTGGCCTTGGTCATCAATTCGCCTGGTGGGTCCGCGGTACAATCCAGCCTGATTGCCGCCCGTATCCGCAGGCTGGCGGATGAAAAGAACATACCCGTCCACGCCTTTGTCGAGGATGTTGCAGCCTCAGGCGGCTATTGGCTGGCCTGTGCCGCCGATAACATCTGGGTCGATAACAGTTCCATTCTTGGTTCCATCGGGGTTATTTTCGCCAGCTTCGGTTTTCCGGAGCTGATGGCCAAACACGGGGTGGAACGGCGCGTGCATACCGCTGGCACCTCAAAATCGCTGGCCGACCCGTTTTTGCCCGAAAAGCCCGAAGACGTTGCCCGACTGAAGGCGCTGCAAGAGCCGATCCATGCGGCATTTATCGCCCATGTAAAGGCGCGGCGCGGCCAACGGCTGAGCACGACGACCGACTTGTTCAACGCCGATATCTGGGTTGGGCAAGGTGCCGTTGATCTGGGGCTCGCGGATGGGGTGGCGCATCTGGTGCCGAAGATGAAGGCGCTTTACGGTGACAAAGTCGTCTTGCGCCCCCTCGGGCAGCGCAAACCCTTCCTGAGCCGTTTCGGACTTGGTCGCATGGGGGCGGAAATTGCCGCCAGTGCGATGACCGAAGTTGAAGAACGCGCGCTCTGGTCGCGTTACGGCCTCTGAACGTGGTCAAGGTTGTCTCTCTCTTTCTGGTGGTGATTGTGGTGCTGGCGATGTTTGGCAAGCTGGGCTGGCTTGGCAGTCTTGCCCCCCGCCGCTTGCGAAATTCTGCGCGCCGTAAGCCCGCAACCTGCTTGCACTGTGGCCGCCATATCATCGGAACCAAAGGCTGCGATTGCCGCAATTCGCCTTCTAACAAAGGATAACCCTGCCTGTGCTGATGGATAGTGTCTATGTGGTATTGGGCCTTGTGCTCCTGGTGCTGGCAGGCGACTCGCTGGTGCGGGGTTCGGTCAACCTCAGCCTGCGTCTGGGCATTCCGCCCCTGATCGTGGGCTTGACGGTGGTGGCCTTCGGCACCTCGGCGCCAGAACTGCTGGTTTCGGTCAGCGCTGTTCTGGAGGGCGCGCCAGGTATCGCACTGGGCAATGTCGTCGGCTCCAACATCGCGAATATCCTTCTGGTGCTGGGTATTCCCGCGATGATCTCGACCATTCATTCCAGCACTTTAGGCGTGTCGCGTGGGTTCATCACCATGTTGGCGGCGACAGTGCTGTTTATCGGGCTGTGCTTCCTCGGGCCGATTACATGGTGGCACGCGGCGATCTTGCTGGCGGGCCTCGCCTTGATGATCTTTGACAATATCCACAGCGCGCGCTCGGCCCGTAATGCGGCCAAGGCGGATGATCTGGAAGGGGCGGACCCGTCGGCCCCGTGGTGGAAGATCATCGCCTTTCTGGCCGTAGGCCTGATCGGTTTGCCCCTCGGGGCCGATTTCCTTGTGGAAGGGGCAGCCAACATCGCCCGCGCCTTCGGAATATCCGAGGTGGTGATTGGTCTGACACTGGTGGCGGTTGGCACATCGCTGCCGGAACTGGCGACCTCTGTGATCGCCGCGTTCAAGAAACAGGCCGATGTGGCGATAGGCAATGTCATCGGCTCCAACATGTTCAACCTATTGGGCATCATCGGTGTGGCGGGCTTTGTCGGCCCGATTCCGGTGCCGGAAACCATGCTGCACTCTGATCTCTGGGTGATGGCAGCGGCGTCTGCCTTGCTGATCCCGTTCATTCTGATGCGCCATAATATCACCCGCGCTGTGGGGGCGCTGTTTGTCGCCGCCTATGTGGCCTATACTGTTTCGTTGGTGGTGTAGCATGGCGCGCGCACTTGTCACCGGGGGGGCACGCAGGCTGGGTCGCGCAATGGCACTTTACCTTGCCGGACGCGGCCATGATGTCGCTGTCCATTACGCCAGTTCGGCGGCCGAAGCAGAAGAGACCGTTGCCGAGATCAAGGCGATGGGTCGCAGCGCGGTCGCCCTGCAAGCTGATCTGTTGGATGAGGTCGAAACCGAGGCGCTTGTCTCCCGCGCGGCAGAGGCATTGGACGGGCCGCTGACAGTGCTGGTCAACAATGCCTCGATCTTTGAATATGATACCATTCGCAGCGCAACCCGCAGCAGTTGGGACCGGCATATCGGTTCCAACCTGCGCGCGCCTTTCGTGTTGACGCAGGCCTTCGCAGCCCAAGCCCTTCCCGCGACCAAAGATGCCGTTGGCGAGGCGTTGGCGCCCTCTCTCATCGTTAACATGCTGGACCAGCGCGTGCGCAAGCTGACACCGGAATTCATGACTTATACCTTGGCCAAAATGGGGCTTTGGGCGCTGACGCAAACCACGGCACAGGCGCTCGCGCCTCGAATTCGTGTCAACGCAATCGGTCCCGGTTCCACCATTATCGGCGCGCGGCAGACCGAAGACCACTTTACCAGCCAACGCGCGAACAGCCCTCTGCAACGTGGCGCGAACCCCGCGGATATCACGGCAGCCTTGGGCTATTTTCTCGACGCGACAGCCGTGACCGGCCAACTTCTTTGCGTCGACGGCGGCCAACACCTAAGCTGGAGAACACCCGATATTATCGGCGACCAGTGACGATTTGGCTTGACGCTGCGACAAGTTGTGCACCGCACACGGATGCGTAACAGAACCGTTACAATTTCTTCTTTATTTTCAGTTGTTTGCCGTGCGTATAATAAAATATTCATTGAAAACATGATCTTAATAAACTGCCTATTTTTTAGGCAGCAGATGGAAGCGGGCCGAAAACAAGGAGAATTCCACGCTGGCGGAATATTCCTAACAGAGTTATCCACAGAAAACGGGGATAGGTTTCCTCTTGCCCTCGCCCGTGGTTCATTGCAGCGACAGGGGGAATCGATGACTCACAGCAGCAGGTTTTGGACGTGATAGAAGACGGTTCAGAAATTCCGACCGGGCACGGCGTTATTCAGGCCTATCTTAAAACGATAGACGGCTCTCCGGGAGTCTACCGGATGTTGAATGCGGCCTCCGAAGTGCTGTATGTCGGCAAGGCGCGCAATCTGCGCAACCGCGTGTCCAACTACGCTCGGCCTTCCGGCCATTCGGGCCGCATCGCACGGATGATCGCCGAGACAGCCTCGATGATGTTCCTGACCACGCGCACCGAAACCGAAGCGCTGCTGCTGGAGCAGAACCTGATCAAGCAGCTCAAACCGCGCTATAATGTGCTGCTGCGCGATGACAAGTCCTTTCCCAATATCCTGATCCCCACAGACCATCCCTTCCCGATGATCAAAAAACATCGCGGCAAGAGGTCGGAAAAGGGTCACTACTTTGGCCCCTTCGCCTCTGCGGGCGCGGTCAATCGCACATTGAACCAGCTTCAGCGGGTGTTCCTGCTCCGCAACTGCTCGGATGCGATGTTTTCAGGCCGCACGCGCCCGTGCCTTCAATACCAGATCAAACGCTGCGCTGGCCCCTGCGTCGATAAGATCAGCGCCGAGGATTACGCCCGCCTTGTCGCCGATGCCAAGCGCTTCCTCGAAGGCAAGACCACTGATGTGCAGGCCAATCTCGCCGCTGAAATGTCGAAAGCCTCCGAGGAGATGGAATTCGAACGCGCCGCCGCCTTGCGCGACCGGATCAAGGCGCTGACCCAAGTGCAATCCGCCCAAGGCATCAACCCGCGCGGCGTGGCCGAGGCGGATGTGATCGCGCTGCATCTGGAAAACGGGCAGGCTTGCGTGCAGGTGTTCTTCATCCGCGCCAATCAAAGCTGGGGCAACCGCGATTTCTACCCCCGCACCCCAGCAGGGGCCGAGGAGCCGGAGATTCTGGAAGCCTTCCTCACCCAATTCTATGACGACAAGGAACCGCCGCGCCTGCTGTTGCTGTCGCATCGGGTCGACAACGATGACCTTGTCGCGCAGGCCTTGTCGGAACGCGCAGGCCGCAAGGTGGAAATTTCCGTGCCTCAACGCGGCGAAAAGGCAGAGCTGGTCGAGAATGCCGCCCGCAACGCCCGCGAAAGCCTTGCGCGCAAAATGTCGGAAAGCGCCACCCAGAACAAATTGCTGGCCGGTCTGGCCGAGGCGTTTGATCTGGACGCCCCGCCCAAACGGATCGAGGTTTACGACAACTCGCATATCCAAGGCACCAATGCTGTCGGCGGCATGATCGTGGCGGGGGCCGAAGGGTTTTTGAAATCGCAATATCGCAAGTTCAACATCAAATCCGATGCCGGCGCCAACAGCGACGATTTCGGCATGATGAAAGAGGTGCTGACCCGCCGCTTCGAACGCCTGCTGAAAGAGGACCCGGAGCGGAAAACCGATGCCTGGCCGGATCTTTTGCTGATTGATGGCGGGGCGGGGCAGGTTTCCGCGGTAGAAGGGATCATGGCCCAACTTGGCGTCGATGATATCGCTATGATCGGAGTCGCCAAAGGGGTGGACCGTGACCACGGCAAAGAGGAATTCCACCGCCCCGGCCAACGCCCTTTCGCCTTGCGGATGAATGACCCCGTTCTCTACTTCGTCCAACGCCTACGCGACGAGGCGCATCGCTGGGCGATCGGCACCCACCGCGCCAAACGCGCCAAGGCCGTCAGCGCCACCCCGCTGGACGAAATTCCCGGTGTTGGTGCTGCCCGCAAACGCGCGCTTCTTGCCCATTTCGGCTCGGCCAAGGCGGTCAGTCGCGCCGCCATCCCCGATCTGATGGCTGTTGATGGCATTTCCGAACCCTTGGCCCAAAAGATCAGCGATTACTTCAACGCAGAACATTAGTGCCAGGACCGCTGAGATTTACGGTAAACACCTTTCATCTTGGCAAAATACCTCGGGGGGAATGCGCCGCAAGGCGCAGGGGGGCAGCGCCCCCGCTCTCACGATAAAACCCACGATTAGCCGCAACATTGCCCTACGCCTGCCCCGATGCAGCCACGAATCGCAGCGATAAGAAGGGCAGTAACGATCAAGGTTGGCCCGGGGGACCGGACTTTATGCCCCCACCCAGACCGGTTTCCCGGGTCAATCCGTTACACATAAAAGAACGCCGTCAGTGCCGGGAAGGGCCCTGACGGCGTTTCTTTATCTGCCGAACTCGCAATGCACCAAGCAGTTGCGATCCGGCCCGACAGATGCCGAGGCTCAGGCAAAGCCCGGCGCAACGCGCAATGTTCCTGTCGCGATATTACGGCGATTGCGCTCTACCGTATTCAGGTATTTCCGGGTTGCCGGGTGGTCCGCGTCCAGAACACCCAGCTTGACCAGCAAGGCGCAGATCGCCAGTTCCGCTCCGCGCGTACCCCCATCGGTGACTTTCAGCGCAACGCCCTTTTGCAAATCAGGAACAATCGCCACAAAAACGGCCTCGGCTCCAGTCTTGATGGCAACCTTGCCCCCCATCGCGCGCATCAAGGCGGTACATGCCCGCCCTTCGCCCGCCACCATTTCCGGAAAAGCCATCATCCCGCGAGACAGTTTATAGGCCGCATCCTGCCGCGCATCTCCCCCCTCTTTTGCCGTGGCGAAAAATGCCATTGCGCGGGCAAGCCCATGCACGGAGGTCGAATAGTTCGGGGCCGAACAACCATCAATCCCGTAACCGGCGCTTGTCTCTCCGGTGACGTCCTCAAAGGCATTGCGAATGGCAACCTGGATTGGATGATCGGCCTCTACATATTCCGAATGGCCGCCCATATGTTTGTTGAGCATCAGAAAGCCCGCGTGTTTGCCCGAGCAGTTGTTATGATACTGGCAAGGGCTTTCATCGGTCTTTATCAGGCGGTCCCGTTCGGGCCGGTCGGCGGGCTCCTGCGGGCCGCAGCGCAGATCCGCCTCGCCCAAGCCCAGATCGCCCAGCCATGCGGCCACGGCCTCGGTATGAATGGCGGCCCCGTTATGGCTGGCGCAGACCAAGCCGAGTTGCTTTTGCGTCAGGTTCCGGCCCGCACCGCTTTCCAAAAGCGGCAAGGCCTGCACCATCTTGCAACTGGACCGCGGGAATATCACCGCCTCAGGGTCCCCCCACGCCTGCTCGATCGAGCCATCTGCCCCGCAAATCACCGCATGGCCCAGATGCGTGCTTTCCAACTGCCCACCGCGCCAAAGCTCTGCCAATGCGACTGGTTGCGCCATTTTTCCCATCCCCTTCACGTTTTCATTATCAAACATGCGCGATTTTCTGCGCATGGGGCTTTTACGGACTGCCCTTTTTGCGTTATGCATGAAATATCGAGTTGAAACGACCCACGCCACAGGAAAAGCTTTCTCAATCGGCAAAGTGGCACGGGACAGAGGCATCAAACAGCTGGAGGCTGTGAACGACATGACATCACGCATCATCGGGGCGCTATTCGGCGCCGTGCTCGGGATGGGGGCCTCCGCCGCCTTCGCGCAATCGGAAACGGAATGCGTTTCTGCCAAAACGGATTGGAGCGTTTGTGTCTGGCAACAGCCCAAGGAATGCTGGGGCGTGTCCAAGCCCAAGGAAACCGTGAACAGCCGTGACGGCAAGGTGGTTTCGGCGCGGCGCGGCGATATCCTGATGTTCGTCACGTTCCGCCCCGGTGGCGGCGCCAAGGGCGAGGTTTCCTTCACCGGCGGCTACCCCTTCGCCTCTGGATCTACCGTTAACGTGAATATCGACGGCAAGCAGTTTGAACTGTTCACCGATGGTGAATGGGCCTGGCCGGCAAGCACCTCGGACGACGCAGGGCTTCTGGCCGCCATGAAGGCAGGTGGCTCGGCCATCGTAACCGCGCGTTCGGGCCGTGGTACGCAGACCAAAGACACCTTCTCGCTGCAGGGCTTTACCGCAGCGATGACCGAGGCCGAACAGCGCTGCAAATAAGCTGCGACCTTCAGTTTCCGAACGCCTCGGTGTCGCACGCGCCGGGGCGTTTTCTTTTGCCCACGAATCCGCTATAGACCCGGCTTGCACAACAGGATGCCTCCCATGACCACTGCCCCGATCACGCAAGACGTTCACACCATTCCGCGCAAACTGCCGGAAGGGGGCAAGATCAACATCATCGGCCTGACGCGGGACCAGTTGCGCGCGGCCCTGATCGCGGCGGGCTGCCCGGAAAAGCAGGCCAAGATGCGGGTCGGGCAAATCTGGCAATGGGTGTATTTCTTCGGCCTGCGCGATTTTGACGAAATGACCAACCTGTCCAAGGATTTCCGCGCCCTGCTGGCCGAAAAGTTTGAACTGGTGCTGCCCGAAGTGGTAACGCGCCAGATTTCCGAGGATGGCACGCGCAAATATCTGGTGCGTATCACCGGCGGGCATGAGGTGGAGGTGGTCTATATCCCCGAAACCGATCGCGGGACGCTGTGTATTTCCAGCCAGGTCGGTTGCACGCTCACCTGTTCCTTCTGCCATACGGGCACGCAGAAGCTGGTGCGCAACCTGACTCCGGCGGAAATCGTGGGCCAAGTGATGCTGGCCCGCGATGACCTCGATGAATGGCCCGTTAAAGGCGCCTCCAATGCCGACCCGGCCGCACGGCTGGTCAGCAATATCGTGCTGATGGGGATGGGCGAGCCACTGTATAACTTTGAAAACGTGCGGGATGCGATGAATATCGTGATGGATGGCGAAGGCATCGCCCTTGGCCGCCGCCGCATCACGCTTTCGACCAGCGGCGTGGTGCCGGAAATTGCGCGCACTGCGCAGGAAATCGGTTGTCTGCTGGCGGTATCATTCCACGCCACCACCGATGAGGTGCGCGATGTGTTGGTGCCGATCAACAAGAAATGGAACATCGCCACCCTGCTGGATGCCCTGCGCGACTATCCGGGCCTCAGCAATTCTGAACGGATCACCTTTGAATATGTGATGCTGGACGGGGTGAATGACAGCAAGGAAGATGCCTATCGCCTGATCGAGTTGTTGCGTGGAATTCCGGCCAAGGTGAACCTGATCCCCTTCAACGAATGGCCCGGTGCCCCCTATAAACGCTCCTCCGGCAACCGGATTCACGCCTTTGCCGATATCATCAATGCGGCGGGCTATGCCTCGCCCATCCGCAAACCGCGCGGCGAAGATATCATGGCCGCCTGCGGGCAGTTGAAATCGGCGACGGAGCGGGCGCGAAAATCCAAAAAACAGATCGAGGCAGAGGCAGGTTTGCGCGGTTGAACGGGATTGGCTGCAAAAGGAAGAATCGGCTTGAGAGCCGCTTTTCCAACATCAAAAAATCCAACGAGCCGCAAATTGGTTCCAACACGAATTAAGATTCAGGCATTGCACTCTTCAAGTTGCACAGTGC
>JBFHGI010000039.1:0-10044 GCA_041583175.1 Pseudorhodobacter sp.
GATCACACCATCATCGCCACCGGCTCGCTGCCCGACCCTTCGGGGCGTCAGCGTTGGAACCCCTCGCCCGCGACGCTTCCGGGTTTGGACAACGGCAATGTCTATGCGCCGGAGGAAGTGATGCGGCGCGAGGCCAAGCTGGGCGATATCGTGGTGGTCTATGACGAGGGCGGCAACTGGCGCGGTGTCGGCACAAGCTGGCATCTGGCCGAGCTGGGCAAGCGGGTGGTGCATGTGACGCCGGATGCCTATGTCGGCAAGGAGATCACCCGCACATCCGCCGATATGCCGGCCCGCCAAAGGCTGGCACGGGCGGGGGCGCGGCTGGTCACCGAGCATTGCATCACCCGCTGGCATGGCAATGGCGTCACCATCCGCAGTTTCCTGACAGGAGAGGAAGAAACCATCGCGGCCTCGGCCCTTGTGATGGCGACGACGAACCAGGCCTTTGATCCGTTCCCCGAAACCCTGCCGGGCCATAGCCTGCACCGCATCGGCGATTGTGCGGCCCCGCGCACGGCACCCTATGCCTTTCACGAAGGGCGAAAGCTGGCATTGGCGCTGTAGGCCCGCGCTTATGGCCTGCCCATTGCGGGGCGCTGCGCAATCTGGTTAGGCTGGCGCAATCGACCCGAAAGGACCAGCCGCCATGCGTGCCAGTTTTGTTGTGTGTTTCGCCCTTGCCCTGCCGGACGCCGCTTTTGCTGATTGTCCGGTTGGCAAGGCCGACCTCACATCCGGGATTCACCTGACATCGGACGGGACCGAGACAATCCGCTACAGGCAGGATGAGCTGGGCCATGTGCTGGTCGAGGATTTCCCGATGCAGGATTTTACCTTCAGCTATGTCGCGACCACGATGTTCGGGCTCTACCAGCTTCAGGAGGGCACCTATTATCAGGGCGAGGTGATGCCCGACAGCCTTGCCAGTATGGCCTATGCCGTGCCGTCCGGAAACCTGCCGGAGCCGACAGCAGGCCTTGCCTTCCACAGCCCTGTCAAATTCGCGGCGGATGTGGATGATCCGGATGCGACGATGTTTGTAACGGTCGGGCTGCCCGTCGAAAAGACCTATGGGGAATGCAGCTATGAAACGCTGCCGGTGACGGCCCGCATGACCCAGACAAACGAGGATTACCTTGCGCGGTTCGATTATATCCCCAGTCTCGGCATCTCGATCGAATGGATGTCGGGGACGTTCAGCGAAGCGCCGTCGGTCAAGACCAACCTCCGCCTGAGTTTGACGGCGCCAGAGGGCATGCCAGCGCCTTAGGCAAAACCGCCGACGCCAAGCGGATTGCAACAAGGCGATCAAGCCATTGTTATTTGCACCTTACGGCCGCAGCCCCGATACCTGCGGCAGAGCAGATGACAGGAACACACAGATGATCCGGACCCAACCCAACCGCCGCAGCCTTTTGCTGGGGGCCGCGAGTGCGGGCCTTGCCTTGGCCGCACCGAGCCTTGCGCTTGCCAATATCAGCGGAGGCGTGCGCAACAACACCTCGGCCTTTCGCACCTATCAGTGGCAAGAGCATTTCGAGACCACCAAGAACGGTGTCATCCTAGCGGATACCGCGTCGCGTGTGGTGCATTTCTGGTCCGAGGATCAGAGCGTCTATCGGCTGTGGCCTTCTTCTGTGCCGATATCCGAGGAGTTGACGCGGCGCGGCGAAACCCGCGTGGTCAAGCGCGTCGAAGGCCCGACATGGACGCCAACCCCGTCGATGCGGGAGCGTTTTCCGGAATATCCCGCGGTGGTGCCTGCTGGCCCGACAAACCCGCTGGGCACCCATGCGCTGTATCTGTCCTGGCAATACTACCGCATCCACGGCACGCATGACACGCGCAAGATCGGGCGGGAATCCTCGGACGGGTGCATCGGGCTTTATAACGAACATATCGCCGAGCTTTTCGCACTGGCGAAAGTGGGAACGCAGGTCAAACTGATCTGATGTGACCAAGAGGGCGGGCGGTGGGTTGAACCCACCCTACACCCGACCTTTCAGGTGATCTTTTCAAGCCGCTCTTTAGACATGTCGCCCGGCACGATTGTGATCGGCACCGGAAGGCCGCCCGAGCTGCGGCTGAGTTGGGTCACCAGCGGGCCGGGGCCGGATTTATCATTGCCTGCGCCCAGCACCAGAATCCCGATTGCGGGATCATCGCGCACCTGCGCCAGAATCTCGGTTACCGGATCGCCTTCGCGGATCACAAGTTCAGGGTTCACCCCTTGCTTGTCGCGCATCCACTTGGCGAAAACCTCGAAATGCGCCTCGATCCGTTCGCGCGCTTCGGCGCGCATCAGATCGGCGACGCCCATCCAATGCTGGTATTCCTCGGGCGGGATAACCGATAGGATCTGCACACCCGCCCCCGTATGGGCCGCCCGAAGGGCTGCAAACCGCATAGCGTTCAGACATTCGCGGCTGTCATCCAGCACCACCATAAACTTGCGCATCATATCCCTCGCATTTGCCCGCAGATCATGGCGTATCTGCCCCCCCGCTGGCAAGCCTTACGCGAAGGGAAATCAGGCAGCCCGCTCTCCTCGCATCATGGCCAGATGCAGTTTGATCGAAGGGATGTAGAACAAAAGCCACCCCGATGTCAGGAACAAAAACAGCAATCCCGGCCACCACAGAACCGCAAACACCACGCCCACGGCGCCGGTGATCCGCAGCGCGGCCAAAGGCGGCATCAGCCGGCGCAGCACGATATGCAGCAGCTTGCCACCATCCAGAGGCTGCACAGGCACCATGTTGAAGCAGAACAGGGCAAGGTTCAGAAAGCCGAACGTATCCACCCAATAGGCCAGCTCGTACTGCCAGAATGTCGCCGTTTCATCCAGCGTCTCATAGGCCCAGTTCGCGCCCATGGAGGCCAGCGCCCAAAGCGCAAGGTTCACAATCGGGCCCATCGCCACGATCAATTCATCCTGCCGGAAAGTGCTGGGGCGATGTTCGCAAAAACCACCGCCGCCGAAGATGACCACACGGCGCACCTGAATGCCTTGCACATGGCACCCCCAGGCATGGCCCATCTCATGCAGGAAAATTGACAGCAGGATCAGAAAGACCATGACCAGCGCATCAATCGCCCCTTGCACCGATCCGGCGGAAAACAGCAGGAAAAACATCGCCAGCATGACGATGGATTGCCTTATCTCGACCGGAAAACCGAAGCGGGTGTAGAAGCTGAAAACCGGACGATCATTCTGGAACATGGTGCAATCTACCTTTTACGACCCGGCGCTATGCGCCCAATCCCAATACAGGCTGCGCACCCTGCGTGTCACGGGGCCAATTTGATAGGCGGTGTCGTCAAAGGCTTTTACCGGTGTGACCTTGGCAAAATTGCCAGACAGAAACACCTCGTCCGCTGCGTGGAAATCCGCGAAGGTCAGGACTTTTTCAATCACCTCGACCCCATCCGCGCGCAGGTTGGCAATGTGGCGGGCGCGGGTGATGCCAGAGAGGAAGGTGCCGTTCGCGATCGGGGTAAAAACCACGCCGTCCTTGACCATGAACACGTTGGCGGTGGCTGTTTCCGCCACATTGCCCATCGCATCGGCCACCAGCGCATTGCCGAAACCTTTGGAGTTCGCCTCCACCAACATCCGCGCGTTATTAGGGTAAAGGCAGCCCGCCTTGGCGTTGCAGACGTTATCTTCCAGCACAGGCCGCCGGAAGCGCGTGCGCGTCAGGGTCGTTGCGGCCTCGGGGTCGGGCATCGCCACCTGTTCCAGAGACATCGCAAAGCCTGTCGCCCCCATCTTGGGCGCGACCCCAAGGTCGGACCCGTCCAGCGCCCAATACATCGGGCGCACATATACCGCTTGCCCCGCCCCATAGGCGCGCAAACCGTCCCGCGCGATCGCCTCCATTTCATCGGCGGCAAGGGTGGGGGTGATCATCAGCGCCTCGGCTGAGGCATTGGCCCGCGCGCAATGCTTTGCCAGATCGGGCGCAACCCCGTCAAACTGCCGCGCGCCGTCAAAGATGGAAGAGCCTTGCCACATCCCGTGATCCGAAGCGCGCATGACAGGGATGTCACCCTCATGCCATTTGCCTTCAAAATATGTGCGGATATTGGTGCCGAATGCCATTGCCTGCCCTTCCTTGCGAAAACAGGCGGAGTTAATCACCGCGCCTGCCCATGGTCCAGCCCTCGGATCGTTTTATCGGTGTCAATCACTGGCATCGCCCTGACATCGGGCAGCGCGCGTCCAATGCTCCTTGCGGCAGAGATTCCACTGGAATGACCTTACGTCAATGCGTTCACATCGCGCCACAAAGATGATTTTTCACCAATTTTCCCCTTCTCTGCGGCGCAGCACCGTATAGGGTCATCTTGTCACAGGACAGGAGTATCTCATGGCCAAACCCACCAATTCTGCAAGCCTCGTCGGCAATGCAATGGATATCGGCCTGATGATGATCGAGGCGCAATCGGTCATTGCGATGCGCCTGATGGGCATGGCGGGGCTTTGGTCTGTCTCTCCGCAGGAAAACCACCGGATGGTTGCGGAAAAGGTCGAGGCGATGTTTCGGGCCACTTCGGATGCCGGCATGACCACGCTGCGCGGCGGCAGCCCCGATGAAATCGCCGCCGCCGCCATCGCCCCTTTGCGCCGTGCGACCAGTGCAAATTCCAAACGGTTGCGTAAACGCGGGCCGAAACTCGGCTAAGTCAGGCAAAGCGCCGCGCGGCATCCAGGGCAAGCCCCGTCCCGACACTGCCCAGCATATCCCCGGTTACAATCCGCGCCGCGGGAAGCAGTGCCCGAACCAGCTTGTGCAGCACCGGAAGGCTGGATGAACCGCCGGTCATAAAGACCGTTGCGATCTGGTCGGGGCGCAATCCGGCTTGTGCCAGAACAAGCTCAATCGCGCCGCCAATCCGCTCCACAGGCTTTTCCACGGCAGTTTCGAACATCATGCGGCTTGCCCCTGCATCAACGCCGATGATCTCGGCCAGTTCAATCGGCGTGGCGAGCGTATCCGTCAGCAGGATTTTCGCCGCTTCCACCGCCATTGCAATCGAATGGCCGCGCCGTTCCTCGATCACCTTTATCAAGCGGTCCAGCAGCGCAGGCTCTGCCGCGTCATAGCGGATTTGCCTGAGCTCGCTCTGCGCGCGCCCTGCGTAAAGGAAGTTGATGCGGTGCCATGTCGCAAGATCATGATAGTAGTGCAAGGGCATCGGCGTCTTGCCCTTGTTGATCAGCGACCCCAGCCCCAGTTCGGGCATCCCCTGCGCCAGCGACAAAAGACGGTCGAAATCTGTCCCGCCCACGCGGATACCGTGATTGCCCAGAATATCGCTGTCGCGGTCCGCCAGACTGCGGTTTTCAGGCGACACCCGCAGAAGCGAAAAGTCAGACGTACCGCCACCGATATCGACAATCAGCACCAGCTCCTCGCTCTGCACCGAGGATTCGTAGTGAAGCGCGGCGGCGACCGGTTCATACTGGAATTCCACATGCGCGAAGCCCACGCTTTGCGCGATATCGGCCAGCACCTCTTGCGCGGCGCGGTCGCCTTCGGGGTCGTCATCGACGAAATGCACGGGGCGGCCCAGAACGGCGTGGCGCGTGCCGGGTTGGCTTTCATCCAGTTTCGCCCGCAATTGGCCAAAGAAGCGGCCCAGAATCTCGGTGAAGGCCAAGGCGCGATTGCCCACGCGGGTCTTTTCATGGATGAGCGAGGAGCCGAGCGTGCTTTTCAGCCCGCGCATCAAGCGCCCGTCCTCACCCCCGACATAGGCCGCGATGGCAGCGCGCCCGAACAGCGGGGGCGCGCCGTCACTGTCCCAGAACACCGCCGAAGGCAAAGTTGCCGAGGCCCCTTCCAGCGGGATCAGGCGGGACACCCCGTTTTCGAGTATCGAGACGGTCGAATTCGACGTGCCGAAATCGACGCCGCAAACCTGCGTATTCTGCCCCATTGAATGCACCTGTGCCTAACCGGAAAGGCGCGGTGTTTAGGGGCAATGCAGGGGGGTGTAAAGCAAAAGCCGCGGTTTCAGGCCGCTTCGGCCAGCAAGGCCGCGATATCCAGCCGACGGTTGCCCATGTTCAGCTTGCCGTCGGCATCCCTTGGCCAGTCTTCGCGCGGGCGGTCGCGGTACAGTTCCACCCCGTTGCCGTCAGGGTCCGTCAGGTAAAGCGCTTCGGAAACGCCATGATCTGCCGCGCCGTCAAGCGTGATCCCCGCCGCCATAACGCGTTTGAGCGCGGCCCCGAGGCTGGCCCGATCCGGAAACAGGATCGCAGTGTGATAGAGCCCCGTATGCCCCGGCGGGGGCGGGTTGCCCCCCAGGCTTTCCCAGGTGTTCAGCGCGATGTGGTGATGATAGCCGCCCGCGCCCAGAAACACCGCTTGGTCGCCATAGCGTTGCTGCACCTCAAACCCCAGAACACCTTGGTAAAAGGCCAAGGCCCGTTCAAGATCTGCAACTTTCAGATGCACATGGCCGATACGGGTCGCGGCGGGCAATCTCGGGTCAGACATATCAAACTCCTTTTTGCTGAGCCTAATATAGTCCTCGTCAAAAGATGGCTCTAGCAGCCAAAGACGCACAGGTCTCGTGCGCAGACGCGCCGGACACGTCCTGACAGTCGCGAAACAAAAAGCCCTTTCCCGAAGGCACGGGAAAGGGCGAGAACTGGTTCAACACAGACATAAACGCGTTACTCGTTACCAAAACGACGGCGTCGCAGGGGGCATTGCCCGCGCGAAACACCGGGGAAGGGGAGAAAGGAGTGGTTAAAATTCCCCCCAGGGCCAAGGACAGACCTGGGGGGTGAAAGAGAAGTCGGTTCTACCTGCTTGCGCAGGGGGGACCGAACCGACGCGGCCAGTAATTTGCCGTGACGTGCTTATAGCTGACCCGAAGTCACTTGGCTGTCACCTTGGTAACAGGTGAGGCGGATTTAACGATTTTTTCACGATAGGATTTTCACACCATCCGCGACCGGATCATCCCCACGATGTCATACACCTCATCCACGATCGGACGCGCAATCGCATTGGCCCGCGTGGCACCTTCGCCCAGAATCCGGTCAATCTCGGCCGTGTCTTGCATCAGGCGATTCATCTCGGTGGTGATCGGGCTCATCACCGAAACCGCCAGATCGGCCAAGGCGGGTTTGAAGCTGCCAAACTGCGCGCCGCCATGTTCGGCCAACACCTCGGCAGGCGTCATTCCGGCCAAGGCGGCATAGATATTCACCAGATTGCGCGCGTCGGGGCGGTCTTTCAGCCCGTCCAATTCGCTTGGCAACGGCTCCGGGTCGGTTTTGGCCTTACGGATCTTTTTCGCGATGGCATCGGCATCATCGGTCAGGTTGATGCGGCTTTGATCCGATGGGTCGGATTTCGACATTTTCTTGGTGCCGTCCCGCAGGCTCATGACCCGCGTCGCCGCCCCTTCGATCACCGGCTCGGTGATGGGAAAGAAATTCACGCCGAAATCATTGTTGAACTTGGCGGCGATGTCGCGGCACAGCTCCAGATGCTGTTTCTGGTCCTCGCCCACCGGCACATGCGTGGCCTTATAGGCTAGAATATCGGCGGCCATCAGCGCGGGGTAGGCAAACAGACCCAAGGACGCATTTTCAGAGTTTTGCCCCGCCGTCTTGTCCTTCCACTGGGTCATCCGCCCCATCCAGCCCATCCGCGCCACGCAGTTGAAAATCCACGCCAGTTCGGCATGGGCGCCAACCTGACTTTGGTTGAACAGGATAGAGCGCGCAGGGTCGATGCCCGCCGCGATAAAGCCCGCCGCCGCTTCGCGCGTTTGCTGGCGCAGCTTGACCGGGTCTTGCCAGACGGTGATGGCGTGCATATCGACGAGGCAGTAAATCGTCTCGATCCCTTCATCCTGCTTTTCCACGAAACGCTTTAGCGCGCCGAGGTAATTGCCAAGGGTCAACCCGCCCGAAGGCTGGATGCCCGAAAAGATGCGTGTTGCGAAGGCGTGAGGCGTTTGGACCGGCTCGGCCATGGGAAATACTCCATCTGGAAACTCTGCTATATCTCGCTTACCCTTGGCGCAAAGGGGCGTCAATCAATCCCCAAACCCAGAGGCCCTATGCACACAGACCCGAATGCCGCCCCGTTGAACCCGCTTCCCCCTGTTATCTGGCTTCTTGCGCTGCCCCTGATCGCGATGGAGGTGGTGCTGAACCTTGCGACCAGCGGGCTTGTGGGTGGGGCAACGGGGGTCGGCTGGCGGTTGGACGCGATGCAGCGCTTTGCCTTCTCGCCCGATTTCATGCGCGAGATGATCGCCAACAGCTATTACCCGCCAGAGCATCTGTTGCGGCTTGTCAGCTACCCTCTGGTGCATGTGAATTTTACGCATGCGCTGTTTGTCATAGTGTTCCTGCTCGCGCTTGGCAAAATGGTGGGAGAGATTTTCAGGGCCTGGGCCGTGCTTGTGATCTTCTTCGGGGCGGCATTGGCGGGGGCACTGGCCTATACCGCGCTGCCGATGATCCATAACCCGCTGATCGGAGGCTATCCGGCGGTTTACGGCTTGATCGGGGCGTTCACCTTCCTGCTCTGGACCAATCTCGCGGGCAGTGGAAACACCCAGTATCGCGCCTTCACCCTGATCGGCTTTCTGATGGGCATCCAACTGCTGTTCGGCTTGCTGTTCGGCGGCGGTTGGGATTGGGTTGCGGAACTGGCCGGTTTCTTCACCGGTTTCTTCCTGTCCTTCATTGTCAGCCCCGGGGGCTGGGCGCGCGTGCGCCAAAAAATACGGCAGCGCCGCTAGGGGCTGGCGCGCCTAGGAACCCTTGGGCCTGTTTCCGCTGCATCCTGCCCACCCCTTCCCAAACACCCCATTTTCCTGTATGCGCGCCACATCTGTGACGTGAGGCCCGCCCCCGGCCGCATGCAAAGGATAGGGGGCGGCGGCAATGGGGCCGCTATGCAACGGGGGGCCCGGAACGCCGGGATGCCCCTATATAGGAAACGATGAATGTTTAACGTAACGAAAAAATCTATCGAATGGGGCGGTGAAACGCTGACGCTGGAAACCGGCAAGGTTGCGCGTCAGGCCGACGGTTCGGTCATCGCCACATTGGGCGAAACCTCGGTCATGGCCAACGTGACCTTTGCGAAATCGCAAAAGCCGGGCCAGGACTTCTTCCCTCTGACAGTTCACTACCAAGAGCGGTACTACGCTGCTGGTAAAGTTCCGGGTGGCTTCTTCAAGCGCGAAGCGCGGCCGTCGGAAAAAGAAACCCTGACCTCGCGCCTGATCGACCGCCCGATCCGCCCGTTGTTCGTCGATGGGTTCAAAAACGAAGTTCTGGTCATTTGTACCGTTCTGTCCCACGATCTGGAAAATGAGCCGGACGTGCTGGCGATGATCGCAGCCTCTGCGGCGCTGACGATTTCCGGCGCGCCGTTCATGGGCCCGATTGCCGGTGCGCGTGTTGGCTTCGTTGATGGCGAATATGTGCTGAACCCGTCTTGCGACGACATGATGACCCTGCGCAACAACCCCGAGCAGCGCCTCGATCTGGTTGTGGCAGGCACCAAAGACGCCGTGATGATGGTTGAATCCGAAGCCTATGAGCTTTCGGAAGCCGAAATGCTGGGTGCAGTGAAATTCGCGCATGACAGCATCCAGCCCGTGATCGACCTGATCATGGACTTTGCCGAAGAATGTGCCGAAGAGCCCTTCGAATTCACCCCGCCGGATTACTCGGAGCTTTATGCCCGCGTGAAAGCCGCTGGTGAAAAAGACATGCGCGCCGCTTTCGCGATCCGCGACAAGCAAGAGCGCACCTCGGCGATCTCTGCCGCTGTGGACGCGATCAAAGCCGCGATTTCGGAAGAAGATCAAGCGGATGAGAACCTCGGCGCAGCGATCAAGAAGCTGGAAGCCTCGGTCCTGCGTGGCGATATCATCAACGGCGCACCGCGTATTGATGGCCGTGATACCACCACCATCCGCCCCATCGTTTCGGAAACCGGTATCCTGCCGCGCACCCACGGTTCGGCCCTGTTTACCCGTGGCGAA
>JBFHGI010000040.1:0-10036 GCA_041583175.1 Pseudorhodobacter sp.
GCAGAGGCCCCGGTAGAAGTCGCACCTGAGCCTGCGCCAGAACCAAACTCGGCGCCTGAGCCTGAACCCGCGCTGGAACCTGTAGCTGTTGCCGAGGGTGTTGAAGCGGAAACCACGGAGGCGGAACCTGCCGAAGCAAAGCCGCGCCGCCGCGGTTGGTGGAACATCGGCCGCTAAGGCGCTGACATAGAAATAAGAAAGGCGCGGGGGCAACCTGCGCCTTTTCTCTTTGCAATCGACCTTGCAAATGCGCCCAACGCACCAAGGCGCTGCCCACGGCAACGTGACCATTTGTCGGCGTGACGCGGCGGGCTCTTTTGGCTAAGACGGTTGGACAAATCAAAGGAACACCCATGATCGGAATCGACCTTATCGACGCTGCACTTGCCCCGGCGATGCTCGTGGCGCTTTTGGCGGGTGTTCTATCCTTTCTCAGCCCTTGCGTCTTGCCCATCGTTCCACCCTATCTGGCCTATATGGGCGGCATCAGCATGGGGGAGATGACGGGTAAAACCGCGCGCCGCCGGGTCTTGTTGCCTGCGGTGTTCTTTGTGCTGGGCCTGTCGACGGTGTTCCTGTTTCTCGGTTTCACCGCCTCGGTATTTGGCACGTTTTTCTTGCAATATCAGGATATTCTGTCAAAAGTCTCGGGCCTTGTTGTCATCGTCTTCGGCCTGCATTTTCTGGGCATCTTCCGCATCAGCATCCTGGACCGCGAAGCGCGGCTGGATGCGGGCGATCAGGGGGGCTCGGCTTTCGGGGCCTATTTGCTGGGTCTTGCCTTTGCCTTTGGCTGGACGCCCTGCATCGGCCCGCAACTGGGCGCGATCCTGTCGCTCGCTGCATCCGAGGCCAGCCTGACCCGCGGCACCACCCTTTTGGGCATCTATGCGCTGGGTCTGGGCCTGCCGTTCATTCTGGCGGCGGTGTTTATCGAGCGGGCCGTGGGGCTGATGTCGCGCCTGAAACGCCATATGAAAGCCATTGAACGGGCTATGGGCGTGCTCTTGATAATCGTCGGTGTGGCACTGCTGACAGGGGCTTTCTCGGCCTTCTCCTTTTGGCTTTTGGAGACGTTTCCGGTGTTGAGCACGCTGGGCTAAGCCCTTGCGCTGGACAGGGGATTTGCCCAAAGTCAGGCTAAGCACGACGCGAGAGGGACCAGCAGGGGCATGACAACCGCGCCCGCCATTGCAAAACCGGCTGCAGCCGCCGTAACGCGGCGGCGCGTGTTCTATATTCCCGGCTATGATCCGTTCCACCCCCGCCGCTACCGCGAGCTTTACCGCAAAGAGGCCGCAGCGCAGGCCGAAATCTCGGGCTATCAAATTGCCCTGTCGCCCAAGCAGGGGGGCGGGGCCTATGGCTGGCAGGTGGTGGCCGAGATGGAGGGCTCTACCGTCGAGACCCAGGTGGAGGTGCTGGTCTGGTCCGATATCGTCAAATCTTCGATGGAGACGGGGATCATCGGGACCTATCGGCAATTGCTGCGCACGGCGTGGATCTATATCGGTTCAGGCGCGCTGTGGCGTTTGATGCGGCTGCGCAAAGGGCCGGTGATCGCGGCGCTTTATCCGATCCTCTTTCTGCTCGGCCAGTTGGCGCTTGCCGTCTTGCTGGCTTGGGGTGTGATGCGCTTGGGGGCGGCCATGCTGCCATGGGGCGCGCTGTTGGGCGGGGCTTTGGGCATCTGCCTGGGGGCCGCGCTGCTGCACTGGTTCCGGCGCGTCGATAACAAGGTTTTCGCCTATTACCTGATGCATGACTATGCCTATTCCGCCCAGTTCAAAGGGGCGAACCCGCCGGAGTTGGAGGCGCGGATGGCAAAGTTCGGCGACACGATTGCCGATGCATTGCACGGCGAGGTGGAGGAGGTTCTGGTTGTCGGCCACTCCTCGGGCGTGCATCTGGCGGTTTCGGTTCTGGCCGATCTAATCCGCGCGGGTCGGGTACCCGCGGCGGGGCCTGCGCTGTCTTTTCTGTCGCTGGGGCAGGTGGTGCCGATGGTGTCCTTCCTGCCCGAGGCACATAAGTTGCGCGCCGATCTGGCCTATCTTTCGGCATCCGAGGCGCTGGATTGGGTCGATGTAACAGCCCCCGGCGATGGCTGCGCTTTTGCTTTATGCGATCCGGTTGCCGTTTCGGGGGTGGCCCCCCCAAACAAGCGCTGGCCTTTGGTGTTTTCTGCGGCTTTCACCCAAACCTTGTCGGCGGAGCGTTGGAAAGAGCTTCGTTGGCGATTTTTCCGGCTGCATTTCCAGTATCTCTGCGCGTTTGACCGTCCCCGCGACTATGACTATTTCCGCGTCACAGCGGGGCCTATAAGCCTTGGCGCACGTTATCAGGGCCGCGCAGCGTCACAGTCGCGGATCGAAGTACCTGTCAACAAATTCACCTCGGTCACGCCATGATCCCACCAAAGCCGCCCGTCCGGCCCGATAAGGTCTCACTTTGGCGGTATATGAAGATGTTTCGCGCCGATATTCTGTCGGCCCAGCCTGCGCGGCTGTATCGGGCGTGGATGGCGGAGTTCAAGACGCCGTTTTTCCGCAGCTATCTGTGCAACGATCCGGCGCTGGTGCGGCGGGTGCTGAATGAGCGGCCCGATGATTTCCCGAAATCCAACCGTATTCGTGAAGGGTTGAATCCGCTCTTGGGTAACTCGGTTTTCGTGACCAACGGGGCGGTCTGGAAGCGTCAGCGGCGCATCATCGACCCGGCTTTTGAAGGCGGGCGTATCCGCGAGACATTTCCGGCCATGGTCGCGGCAGGGCAGGCGGCGGTGGCGCGGATGCAGCCCGGCGTGCAGGAAATTGAGCCGGAGATGAGCCATGCAGCAGCGGATGTGATTTTCCGCACGCTGTTTTCCATCCCGATCGAGCATGAGATCGCGGCCGAGGTGTTCGATCAGTTCCGCGCCTATCAGCGTGAACAGCCGATTTTGAACATCGCTGCTTTTCTGCCCTTGCCGCGTTGGGTTCCAAGGTTCCATTCCCGCCGCACGCGGGCCACGGCAGCGCGGATTCGGGGGTTGATCCGGCAGTTGACCGAGGCGCGGGCCGCCGAAATCGCGGCAGGGACCGCTCCGGATGATCTGGCGACGAAGATCATGACAACCGCCGACCCCGAGACGGGGGAGCGGTTCGGGACCGAGGAAATGATCGATCAGGTCGCGATCTTCTTTCTGGCGGGGCATGAAACCAGCGCCTCGGCTTTGGGGTGGGCGCTGTATTTGCTGGCGATGTATCCGGGGGTGCAGGACAGGGTCGCCGCCGAGGCGGACGCTATTTCGGAGGCGCCGGAGTTTGCCGTGATGGGGAAGCTGAAGTTTACCCGCGATGTGTTCCGTGAGACGTTGCGGCTTTATCCGCCGGTGCCGATGATGGTGCGGGAGAATGCCTGTCCGGAGGAACTTCGGGGCCGCAAGGTGGCCCCCGGCGGGCAGGTGGTGCTGAGCCCGTGGCATCTTCAGCGGCATGAGAGGATCTGGGAGAGGGCCGACGAATTTGACCCGGATCGCTGGCAAACCGAAGAGGGGCGGGGCTGCGCGAGAGAGGCTTATATTCCTTTCTCGGCGGGGCCGCGTGTCTGCACGGGGGCGGGCTTTGCGATGGTCGAGGGGCCGCTTTTGTTGGCGATGCTGGTGCGGGCCTATCGGTTTGAACTGGTTGCAGGAAGGGTGCCGGTTCCGGTGGCGCATCTGACGGTGCGGGCCAAGGACGGGATTTGGCTGGATGTGAAGCCGCGCGGGTGAATCGCGCGCGGATTTATCTCTAACCCCTTGATTTCAAGCAAAATCCTTCGATAAATTTACCTTTTGTTAGGGGCGGAAGCGCACCCCGAGGGGCGGCGTTGCGGGGGGGCGGGTATGGATATTTGGACCGGAAAGAAAGCAGAGGCGCGCGCGTTATTTCGGCGCGGCGTTCTTGTAGTGGTTCAGTACAAAGACGCGGATGGCAGAGGCAAGGCCCGCATCCGATCGGCGCTGTTCGTCGATTTCAATGGCAAGCGCGTTGATGGTTTTGTCTTGCGCTTCGGCGATCTGGCGGAAGGCGTGCCAGAATTCGGCCTCTAGTGACACCGAGGTGCGGTGGCCGCGCAGGGTGAGGGAATGTTTGACGGGGCGGGCGGTCATTCCTGCGGCCCATCCTCGCGCTTATGGGCGTCGAGGGTTTGGTGGGCCTTGTCGCTGCGCGCCGCCTCAAGCTTGCGTTCGGCCTTGGTCCGGCCGAATTTGGCGGCATTGGCATCGCCCTGCGCGCGCGCCTCGGCCCGTTGACGGGCTTTCTTGACGGCGCGCAGGTTGATGATTTCAGCCATTTTTTCCGTTAGCCCTTTGGCCCGATCATATCTTCGGGGCGGACCACGCGGTCAAAGGTTTCACCGTCGACGAGGCCGAGGGCGATCGCCTCTTCGCGCAGGGTGGTGCCGTTTTTATGCGCGGTTTTGGCGACTTTGGTGGCGTTGTCATAGCCGATGGTGGGGGCCAAAGCCGTGACCAGCATCAGAGATTCCTTCATCAGCTTGTCGATGCGGGCCACATTGGCCTGCGTGCCGACGACCATGTTATCGGTGAAGCTGCCAGCGGCATCGCCCAGAAGCTGCATGCTTTGCAACAGGTTATAGGACATCATCGGATTGTAGACGTTGAGTTCGAAATGGCCTTGCGAGCCTGCAAAACCGATGGCGGCATCATTGCCCATGACATGGGCGCAAACCATGGTCAGCGCTTCGGCCTGGGTCGGGTTGACCTTGCCCGGCATGATCGAGGAGCCCGGTTCGTTTTCCGGCAGGATCAATTCACCAAGGCCGGAGCGGGGGCCGGAGCCGAGCAGGCGCATGTCATTGGCGATTTTGAAGAGGCTGCCCGCCACGGTTTTCAACGCGCCGGAGAACATGACCATCGCGTCATGCGCGGCCAGCGATTCAAACTTGTTGGGCGCGGTGACGAAAGGCAGGTTGGTGATCGCGGCGATTTCGGCGGCGACGCGTTTGTCCCAGCCGACGCGGGTGTTCAGCCCGGTGCCAACAGCGGTGCCGCCTTGGGCCAGTTCATAGATGTCGGGCAGGCAGGATTCGACGCGCTGGATGCCCTTGGCCACCTGATGCGCGTAACCGCCGAATTCCTGACCCAAGGTCAACGGCGTTGCATCCTGCGTATGGGTGCGGCCGATCTTGATGATATCCTTGAACTCTTCGGACTTTGCCACCAGTGCGGCGTGCAGTTTGCGCAGGCCGGGCAGCAGCACATCGCGCGCCATCATGCCGGTGGCGACATGCATCGCGGTGGGGAAAGTATCGTTCGAGGATTGGCCCATGTTGCAATGATCGTTCGGGTGGACCGGCTTTTTGGAACCCATCACGCCGCCCAGCATTTCAATCGCGCGGTTGGAGATCACCTCATTCGCGTTCATGTTGGATTGGGTGCCAGAGCCGGTTTGCCAGACGACCAGCGGGAAATTGTCGTCAAACTTGCCGTCGATCACCTCTTGCGCGGCGGCGGCAATGGTGTCGGCCAGATCGCCGGGCATATCGCCTTGAGCTTTGTTGACCAGCGCGCAGGCTTTCTTGATGACGCCAAGCGCGCGGATGATGGCAACGGGCTGGCGTTCCCAGCCGATGGGGAAGTTCATGATCGAGCGCTGGGTCTGTGCGCCCCAATATTTATCGGCGGGAACTTCGAGCGGGCCAAAGCTGTCGGTTTCGGTACGGGTCGCGGACATGATGCACTCCTGCTGAATTTGGCCCTTCATAGGGGGGCAGGGGGTGAAAATCAATTGGTATACGGCGGCATACCGCCGCAGATTGCGGCGTTTTACAGTGGATTTGATGAGGCGTTGGCGGCCCGGGCCGCTTAACTCTCGGCCCGGCGCAGGCAGTAGACTTGCGCGGGGGGAAAGTTGCCCCAGATTTTCGTCAGCTTTTCCGCCCGCAGGCCAAGGCGCGCCAGTCCTTCGGCTGAAAGCGGGACATTCTGGCCGTAGGTAAACTGGAGCATCATGCCATCAGGGCGCATGATCTCGAAAGCTGCGGCGACGATCTCGCGCCGCAAGGTGCGGGGCATCGACAGGAGCGGCAGGCCGGAGATGACCGCGCCGACCTTGCCGGGGATCAGGGCCGGAGCCGTTTGCGCCCCCGCGACATGGATCGTCACACCGGGAAAACGGCCGTGGAGTTCGCTTGCGAAGGCGGGGTTCATCTCGAACAGGGTCAGGTTCGAAGGATCAATGCCACGTTCCAGAATGGCGCGGGTGATTGTGCCGGTGCCGGGGCCGAATTCCACCACCGGGCCAGTCGCGGCTGACAGGGGCGCCGCCATCGCATTTGCCAAGGCCCGAGATGAGGGAACAAGGGAGGAGGTTTGTTTTGGCTGCAATACCGCCTGTTTCAGAAAAAAAGCGATATCTGCAAGCATGTTCGCCATTTCCAAGCAGGTCTATTTACGGAATTTATCAAGGGAAAGCACTTCGGCTTCATGCGCGGGCTTTGCCTCGGCAGCGTCATCTTCTTCGGCGAGGTCGTCTTCATCCTCGTCGTCGTCATCTTCTTCGTCATCGTCCGAATGGGTTTCGAAGCGCAGCCCGAATTCGACCGAAGGGTCGACGAAGGTGCGCAATGCGTCGAAGGGGATGACAAGCGGTTCGGGATTGTTGCCGAAGTTCAGAGTGATCGAAAAGCCCGTGTCGGTGACATCAAGGTTTTCGAACCAGTTCTGGATCACGATTGTCATTTCCGTCGGATAGCGCGCATGCAGCCAATCCGCGATGGCGACATCGGGATGGGTGGTGTCGAAAGTGATGAAGAAATGGTGATTTCCGGGAAGGCCGTGCAAGGACACATCCGTCAGGACGGATTGAATCAACCCGCGCATCGCGTTGTGCATGAGGTTGCCGTAGTCGATGGTGCGCGCCATGCGAGTCCTTTCTCCGATTCCGGTCAGCATAGGGGATTTGAGGGTGAAAGAAAGGGGCGCAGATGGCGAAAATGTAGGCGTCGGGGAGAATGTGCCGTTGCGCCGATCAGAGCAGCATCGGCAAAGCCCCGAGGCCGGCGCAGAGGGCAATCGTCGGGGTGAGGCCCCAGTGTCGCCAGAAGATCAGGGCGGTCGCGAGAATGGCCAGCGCTGCCGCCCAAGGGTCGAGGCTGGACAGGTGGGGGACAATCGCGCGGGCGGGGCCTATGGCTGTGGTGGTTACTTCGGCAAACAGCACATGGAGGGCGAACCAGAGTGACAGATTGGCGATCACCCCGACGACCGCGGCCGTGATCGCGGCCAGAGCGGCACTGAGCCTTGGGGCATGTTCGAGATGCGCGATCAGGGGGGCACCGGCGAAAATCCACAGGAAACAGGGCGCGAAGGTCATCCATAGGGCTACGAGTGCTGCGGCGAGGCCCAAGGGAAGGCCGCCTTTGCCGTGGCCCGCAAGATAGGCGACGAATTCGGTGACAAGGATCAAGGGGCCGGGGGTGGTTTCGGCCAGCCCTAGTGCGTCGATCATCTGTGGCAGGGTCAGCCAGCTTTTGTCGTCAACGATGGCTTGGGTCAGCCAGGCGAGCACCGCATAGGCGCCGCCAAAGGTCAGGACCGCGAGTTGCGAGAAGAGCAAGCCGATCTCGAACAAAAAGCCCGCGTTCAAAAGCCAGAGCGCGGCAAGCGGCACCAACCAGAGTGCCGCCCAGATCAGGGCTTGGCGCATTGGCCCCCGCAGATCCAGAGGCAGGCTGTTGCCCGTGACGGGGGCGGTTTGTGTAAAAAAGCCGATCAGGCCCGCGCCCAGTACGACCACCGGGAACGGGAGGTCGAACACGAAGAGCGCAAGGAAGGCGGCAATCGCCAAGGCCCAGTGCAGCCGCCCTTTCAGCGCCCGTTTTGAGACTTTGAAGAGCGCATGCAGCACAATGGCCAGCACCGCTGCCTGAACCCCGCGCAGCAAGGCGGCCATTAGCGGCAGATCGCCAAAGGCGGCATAGGCCATGGCGAGCGCCAGCACGACTGCCGCCCCTGGCAGCACGAAGAGCAGGCCCGCGATCAGCCCACCGCGCACCCCCTGCAAGCGCCAGCCGGAATAGGTGGCAAGCTGCATTGCCTCTGGCCCCGGCAGCATCATGCAAAACGACAAGGCGCGCAGGAATTCGGCCTCGGTCAGCCAGGGCCGCTCTTCGACCAGTTCGCGGTGCATGAGGGCGATTTGCGCGGCGGGGCCTCCGAAGGACAAGACCCCGATGCGGGCGAAGACGCGGAAGAGATCGGAGCGTTCAGTCATTCGGGAAGAGCCTTCTGAAGTCGGGGCATGTGGTTGGCGGTGGAGCCTTCGGCGAGGATATTTTTGACCAGATGAAATCGGCGGGGAGAGGTGGGGCGGTCATGCGTAGGGCCAATCATGGGTCTCCTCTTGCCCGTCGCGCGCCCAGCGGTACAGGGCGTCATAGAGGCCGAGGCCGGCCTCCAGTTGTTGCAGATCGTCTTTGTAAAGTCGGGAGAGCCCGACGGAGATCGCCAGCAGGCCTGCGGCCTGCGGTGCCAGATCATGCCGGTCGGTATCGGCGGCGCGGATGACGCGGGCGAGACTGTCGAGCGGGGGAGTGGCAAGGCCGAAGGTTTTGAGCATGGTGTCAAAGGTGCAATCGCTGCCGCTATGGGAAAAAGCGGTTCCGTCGATGTCGAAAGGGATCGCGTTGAACAGGCGGGCGACATCGGGGACTTCGGCAGGTGGCACATAGAGGAAGCGGGCACCCGGATCGACGAAGCGGCGGATCAGCCAAGGGCAGGCGATGCGGTCGATCTTGGGGCGGTGACGGGTGACCCAGGTGTTGCTGGCGGGCAAAGCCGCGATTGGCACCCGGGGCAAGGCGGCGGCGGCCCAGGCCTCGGCTCCGCCTTCCAGAGATTCGGCATGAACCCCATAGTGGCGCAGCAAGGCCGCCGCCCCTTCGGAGAGTTTTCGCCCCCGATGGCAGATCGTGACCACGCGGCGCCCTGCCAGACCCGTGACAAGGGATTCCACCTCTTGCGCGCGGATTTGGCGGGCGGTGGGGATGAGATGCGGGTCGAGCGCCACATCTTCCGCCAGCCGCACATCGAGGAGCGTCGGGCAATCGGGCGTGCCGATCAGGCGGGAGAGTTGGGCAGGGGTGATCTGGTTGGGGCTGGGCACGAGGCATCCTTTGCAAAACGGCCCGCGCGGGGCCGGTGTGACGGTTGGGATGCGATGCTTGGGCGTGCCGCCTCACGGGGCGTTCGCGGGCCCCATATGCGCAGATTAGTTGCATGTCGCCGCAGCGTCAATCAGCGGTTTTCCAGCAGTTTGTCAAGAAAGCGCCGGTCGGAGGCGCGGCCTGCGATATCGACCATGATGCCGGTGAAGGTGCCGTTTCCATCTGCAACCCAGACGGCCTTGAGGCCGCCATCGTCGCGGGTGTCTATGGCAAAGACCGGCAATTCGTGGGGCGGGACGTCAATCTGCTTGCAGCTGAAAGGGGCGGCCGAAATATGGGGGAACATGAATTCATGGCTGTCAGCGGCGCCGGGAATATCCTGTTCGCGCAGGTCCAGCAGCGCCTGGCCGCTGCGGAGGTCGCCAAAGGCGAAATAGGCGCTGTCGGTGCCGAAATCGAGGCTATGGGTCGTCATGGCGGGGGCGGCATCTTTCGCCTCCAGCCAGAGGGTCAGCGCGCGGTTTTCCGGTTTTGACACCAGCAGCCAGATGTCGAGGGTTTGCGCGGCAACCGGGCTGGCCCCGCGCAGGTGATAGTCATCGCCCCAGGACGGGTCACCGATAAAGATCTTGCCGCTGGGCAGCGACAGGGTGCCGCAGTTTTGCCATGCGGCGGGGTGGCCGGATTCTGTGTTGATCCAGCTGCGCATGGTATCGGCCTGCAAGAGACCGGGGAAGAGGGCAAGGGCGCTGCCGAGGAGGAGTTTGAGCATGGATGGTCCGGGTATGAGAGGCGGTCAGCCGGTTGGTTTTATCAATTCACGCAGGAGCTTGGCGCGGATGGCGCGGGGGTAGTCATCCACCCCGCGTGCCGTCAGTAC
>JBFHGI010000041.1:0-9962 GCA_041583175.1 Pseudorhodobacter sp.
ATATCGATAGCCTGACGGTGGCCGAGGTGGATCATGAGGGGCATCGGAGCCGGATCACCATTGTCACGCGCGGAACGCCGCAGGTGATCGAGCAGATCAAGGCGCAACTGGGGCGTATCGTGCCGGTTCATGAGGTGCATGACCTGACGGGTGAGGGGCCATCGGTGCAGCGGGAACTGGCTTTGTTCAAGGTGGCGGGCAAGGGCGATGCGCGCATCGAAGCGCTGCGCTTGGCAGAAATTTTCCGCGCGAATGTGGTGGATAGTACATTGGAGAGCTTTGTCTTCGAGATGACAGGCACGCCGGAAAAGATTGATGCTTTTGCGGAACTGATGCGACCTTTGGGGTTGCGCGAAATTGCGCGGACCGGGGTTGCGGCTTTGGCCCGCGGGGCCTGATTGTCTGCGTGTTCCGGCCAGAAGTAGAGAAAGGGCGCCCCACGGGGCGCCCTTCCTTATAGCAGAATGTCTGTGATTATTTGCGTGCCAAGAGCATCTGCGCCTGGGCATTCATCTCATTGTCATCCCAGCCAGCCGACGCATCGGCATCGACCTGATTGAATTCGTCCTGTGTTACGGTCGGAGCAACGTTCCGCACCTCTTGCAGATCGGCAGAGCCGTCACCGTTGGAATCCAGCGTGTCCAGAGTGATCATACCCGTCTCTGAAGGAACGTAACCCTTCGCGAGCAGCAGGTCGGAAGCGTTACCGATCTCGTTGTCATCCCAACCGGCCGACGCATCCGCATCGATCATGTTGAACTCTTCTTGCGTGACGGTTGGCGACACGGCACGAACTTCGCCGATGTCGGCCGAGCCGTCACCATTGGTGTCGAGCGTTGCCAATTCAAGCTTTACAGCCGGGCCACTGGATTTCGGCAGATGCTTCAGGAGCATATCCGAGGCAAGGCCGATTTCGTTGTCATCCCAACCATTTGAGGCGTCAGCATCGATTGTGTTGAACTCTTCTTGTGTCAGTGTCGGGGCCACGGCACGCACTTCACCGATGTCTGCCGAACCGTCAGCGTTGGTGTCCAGATCGGTCAATGTCATGGCGGAAGCCGCCGCAAAAGAGAGAGCAAAAATTGAAGCCGTTGTGAGCATGAGATTTTTCATATCAGTCTTCCTTTTCGTGTTTGCCGACCAAGGTGTGTGCCACCCCTGTCGCTTATGGGAAGACAACCACCGCCCGCCGGATCAGTTCCGGAAAAGCGTGGAAACGCCGGTCACGTTAAAATGACCGGCGCTGCGCTATTAATCGGGAACCTTTTCTCAACGGCCTTCAAACTGGGCAGGGCGTTTTTCCAGAAAGGCGATCACGCCTTCTTTGAAATCATGCGTCATACCGCAAGCGCCTTGAAGCTGCGCTTCCAGCGAGAGCTGCGCGTCAAGCGCATTGCCGTGGCTGGCGCGGATCGCCGTTTTCACCGCGCGATAGGCCGCAGTTGGGCCAGTGGCGAGATGCCCGGCGCGGGCGCGCCAATGGGCCTCGAACCCCTCATCCGGGATGGATTCATAGATCATGCCCCAACTGGCGGCTTGATCGGCACTGATCTTATCGGCAAAGAGCGCGGCCCCCATGGCGCGCGCGGCCCCGATCTGACGCGGGAGCCAATAGGTGCCACCTGCATCGGGGATCAGACCGATACGGGTGAATGCCTGAATGAAGCTGGCCGATTGGGTGGCAATCACAACATCCGCCGCAAGGGCAAGGTTGGCCCCTGCCCCCGCCGCAGCGCCATTCACAGCCGAGATCGTGGGGATCGGGCTGTCATATATGGCGCGGAGCAGCGGCTCATACTCATCACGCAGGGTGCGTTCCAGATCGATATTGGCGATCTTGGCGCGGTCCCCCAGATCCTGACCGGAACAAAACGCCCGCCCTGCCCCTGTGAGCACCAGCGCGCGCGCGGTCTTGCCAGCCTCTTTCACCGCGAAGAGCAATTCCGCCCGCATCTGGGTTGAAAGCGCATTCATCACCTCGGGGCGGTTCAGCGTGATCAGGCCCAGACCGTCGGTTTCAGAATAGGTGATAGTTTCATATTGCATGCGCTTTGCCCTTCATTGCTTGGCCGCAGCATAGCGACCCGCGCGGCGAGGAAAAGCAGGACGATGCGTCATGGCGAAAGATTTACGGCTTTTCGGCGTCCAGAATTTCGGCCAGGCGCTTTTCCTCCTCGAGGGTCAGTGCATCGGCGGGGCCATCGCCGTCTGTCCTGCGGCGACGCAGATAGGCAAAGGCAATGCCGCCCCCGACCAGCAGCATCAAAGGCCCGGCGATCCACAATAGCAGGTTCGCGCCTTTAGAGGTGGGGTTCAGCAGCACATATTCGCCATAGCGGTCCACAATATAGGCAATCGCCTCGGCATCGGTATCGCCTGCCACCAACCGTTCGCGCAGCAAAAGCCGCAAATCGCGGGCGAGATCGGCGTTGCTGTCATCGATATTCTCATTCCGGCATACGAGGCAGCGCAAGTCCTTGGAAAGGTCGCGGGCGCGGGCTTCCAGCGCGGGGTCGTCCAGAATTTCATCCGGTTGCACCGCCAGAACGGGTGTGGCGATGAGGGCGAGGGAAAGGGCAAACGCGCGGATCATTCGGCTGGCACCGCTTTGAGTTTACGCGCCCGCTGCCCTGCAGCGACGCGGTAGCGCCGGTCAGCAAGGCTGATCATCCCGCCAAGCGCCATCAACATCGCCCCGCCCCAGATCCAGTTGGCGAAGGGCTTGTAATAGCTGCGGACCGCCCAAGACCCATTGGCCTGCGCATCCCCGATCACAAGGTAAAGGTCACGGGTGAAGCCGTAATCAATGCCCGCCTCGGTCGTGGGCATGGCTGCCACAGGATAGACCCGCTTTTCGGGGTACACTGTCGCCACTGCCGCCCCCTTGCGTGTGATGTCCATCACGGCCTTGGTGGTAAAGTAATTCGGTCCGGTTTCCTTTTCCACGGCTGCCAGCGTGACGGTGTAGCCGCGCAGCTCAAAACTTTCGCCCACATCCATGGTGCGGATATCTTCGACCTGCCATGCCATCATCGCAGCCACGGCAAACACGGTCACGCCAAAGCCGCCGTGCGCCACGGCCTTGCCCCAATCGGCGCGCGGCAGCCGCGCGATGCGTCCGATGCGGCCAGCCAAGGGCCCACGCCCTGCGCGTTGCCAGACCTCGGTTATCGCCCCGAAGACCACCCAAGCCCCCAGCATCAAACCAATCGGCCCCAAGGCCGAGCGCCCTGTTTGCACCGCATAGGCCAACAGCCCAAGCGCCATGGCCAGCACCGCCGCAGGCCAAAGGGCGCGCAAGGTCCGTCCCGCAATCGCCCTTTTCCACGGCAGCATGGCGCCGACAGGCAGCAACAAGGCCAGAACAATCATGAAAGGGGTGAAGGCGGCGTTGAAGAACGGCTCGCCCACGCTCAGCTTACGGTCCCAGAGCAGTTCCGCCACCAAGGGCCAGATCGTGCCGACAAAAACAACAAAGCACGACACCGCAAGCAAGAGGTTATTGACGACCAGCGCGCTTTCCCTACTGACGGGCGCAAAGAGGCCCTTTGCCTCCATCGCACCAGCACGTGCCGCGAAGAGCATCAGCGCGCCGCCCATGAAGAACGCCAGGATCAGCAGGATGAACACACCGCGTTCCGGATCATTGGCAAAAGCATGGACGGAGGTGATGACGCCAGAGCGTACAATGAAGGTGCCGATCAGCGAGAATCCGAAGGCCAGAATCGCCAGCAGGATGGTCCATGCCTTCAAAGCCTCGCGCTTTTCGACCACGATGGCGGAATGCAGCAGCGCCGCCCCGATCAACCACGGCATGAAGCTTGCGTTCTCGACAGGGTCCCAGAACCAGAAACCGCCCCAGCCAAGTTCGTAATAGGCCCACCACGACCCCAGCGCGATGCCGATGGTCAGGAAAATCCACGCGGCCAGCGTCCAGGGGCGCACCCAGCGGCCCCATGCGGCATCAACGCGGCCTTCGATCAGCGCGGCCACCGCAAAGGAAAAGGCGACCGACAGGCCGACATAGCCAAGATAGAGGAAGGGCGGATGGAAGGCCAAACCGGGGTCTTGCAGCAAGGGGTTCAGGTCTTGCCCGTTGAAGGGCGGGGTTTCGAGCCGCAGGAACGGATTGGATGTGAGCAGCATGAAAGCCAGAAACGCCAAGCCGATACTGCCCTGCACCGCAATCACCCGCGCCCGCAGTGTTGGCGGTAGATTGCCCCCGAACCACGCCACCGAGGCCCCGAACACCGCCAGAATAAGCACCCAGAGCAGCAGCGAGCCTTCGTGATTGCCCCAAACGCCCGACACTTTGTACAGCATCGGCTTCAGCGTATGGGAATTGGCGACCACAAGCGCGACAGAGAAATCCGACGTCACAAAGGCATAGGTCAGCGCGGCAAAGCTGAAGGCGACCAGCAAGACCTGTGTCACCGCAGCAGCCTCTCCCACCGCCATCCAGCCGACCCAGCGTTTTTGCGCCCCGATCATTGGCATAACCGTTTGAATGAGCGCCACGAAAAACGCGAGGATGAGGGCGAAATGGCCAAGTTCGACGATCATCAGATGTTTCCTGCTTGCTAGGGTTCTGCCAGCTTACGCCGGATTGGCGGCGGGGCCAATGGGGCTGCGCCAAGCCGCCGCATGGGGGCAGGCCTAAGCTCCGATCCGCCGCCCTGCCCGACGCGTGGACAACAGCAGGTTGGTTTCAGAAGTAACCACCCCGTCAATCTCGCGGATGCGGAACATCACCTCGTCAAGTTCCAGCAAAGTTGCAGTTCCGATCTCGGCGATCAGGTCCCAACGGCCATTGGTGGAATGCACGGCATGAACGGCGGGAATGCCTGTCAGCCGCGCCATGGTTTTCTCGGCCCCCCGGCCCTCGATCCCGATCATCATCAAGGCGCGCACGGGTGAGGCTGTGACATCCCCGCGTGTCATCACGGAAAAGCCCGCGATTTCGCCCGAGGCTTGCAACCGCTCCATCCGCGCGCGCACGGTCGCCCGCGCCACCCCAAGCCGCGCGGCCAGATCGGACAGCGAGGCGCGGCCATCACGCCGCAACTCCGCGATCAGAGCTTGGTCCGTACTATCCATTTTGGCATGCCCATCTAACGTTTTGCGTGTAATACTATCCGCATTGGCAGAAATATAGATTTTTTCCGCCAGTTCATCAAAGCAAATCTGAAGCAGCTTGAAACGGAGAGACTCATGCCACAGCACTGCATTCTTATCGGCGCCCCGATTGATGAAGGCCAACGCCGCCCTGGTTGCCTGATGGGGCCTGCGGCCTACCGCGTGGCGGGCCTTGTGCAGACGCTGCGCGAACTGGGGCATAGCGTGCAGGATCTCGGTGATGTGACGATGGTGCCGCAGACCGATGCAACCTGCGAAAACCTCGCCGTGCATTCGCTGCCCGAGGTTGTGGGCTGGTCGCGCACACTGCGCAGCATGACCGACACGGCGCTGAACTCCGGTTTTCCGATCATCATGGGGGGCGACCATTCGCTGGCTTTGGGTTCGGTCGCGGGGGCAGCAAAACATGCGGCGGCCAAGGGTAAACCGTTGTTTTTGCTCTGGCTCGATGCACATTCCGATTTCCATACGCCGATGACGACAACCAGCGGCAACCTGCATGGCACACCCGTCGCCTATATCGCAGGGCGCGACGGGTTCGACGCCTTCGGCCCCTTCCCTGCGGTGATTCCGCCAGAAAACATCTGCCTCTTTGGCATCCGCTCGGTTGACCCTGCCGAACATGCGGCGCTCTTGAACCATGATATCGAGATCAACGATATGCGCGTGCTGGATGAACATGGCATCGTCAAACCCCTGCGCGACTTTTTGCAGAAAGTAGAGGCAGCGGGCGGGATGCTGCATGTCTCCCTCGATGTGGATTTCCTTGACCCCTCTATCGCGCCCGCTGTGGGGACCACGGTTCCGGGCGGCACCACGATCCGCGAGGCGCATCTGGTGATGGAATTGCTGCATGAAAGCGGGCTGGTCACCTCGCTCGATCTGGTGGAACTGAACCCTTTTCTGGATGAGCGCGGGCGTACCGCGCGCGTGATGGTCGATCTCGTCGCATCACTCATGGGCCGGAAAGTCTTTGACCGTCCGACACGCAGCTTTGGCTAGAAACAGGAGATAAGAATGACCGCCCCGTCAAAACAGGCTTTCGTGCCTTTTGTAAGCGTTGCCAATATGATGAAGATCGTTCTTCATCTGGGAATCGAGCGTGTGATGGCTGATCTGGTCACAGAGATCGAAGCCGACTTCCGCCGCTGGGGTGAGTTTGACAAAACCCCGCGCGTGGCGAGCCATTCCGATGTAGGCGTGATCGAGTTGATGCCGACCTCGGACGGGGAAACCTATGGATTCAAATATGTGAACGGGCACCCTTCCAACATAAAGAAAGGCTTGCAAACCGTTACAGCCTTTGGGCTTTTGGCAAATGTAGAGACGGGGTATCCGATCTTGCTGTCCGAAATGACGATTCTGACGGCGCTGCGGACGGCGGCAACCTCGGCCATGGCGGCAAAATGGCTGGCGCCGAAAGACAGTCGTGTCATGGCGCTGATTGGCAATGGCGCGCAGGCAGAGTTTCAGGCGCTGGCTTTCAAGGCGATTTGCGGGATCGAGGAGGTCCGGCTCTACGACATCGACCCTGCTGCCACAGAAAAATGCCTGACCAATCTGCAAGGCAGCGGCCTGACACTGACAGCTTGCAAGACGCCCGAGCAGGCCATTGAAGGGGCGCAGATCATCACCACCGTTACGGCGGACAAGCAACTGGCAACGATCCTGACGGATAACATGGTCGGCGCCGGTGTGCATATCAACGGGGTTGGCGGCGACTGCCCGGGCAAGACGGAACTGCATCGCGACATTCTGTTGCGATCCTCGATTTTTGTCGAATACCCACCCCAAACCCGCGTCGAGGGCGAAATCCAGCAACTGCCGGAAGACCATCCCGTCACCGAACTGTGGCAGGTGATCGCGGGCCAGACCGAAGGGCGCAACTCTGCCCAGCAGGTGACCCTGTTCGATAGTGTGGGCTTTGCCATCGAGGATTTCGCGGCACTGCGCTATATTCACAGCAAGTTGGACGAAACCGGCATGTTTGATCAACTGGACATGATCGCCGACCCCGACGATCCGCGCGACCTGTTCGGGATGATCCTACGGGCGGGATAAAGCGCACCAACTTCTGGCATGCGGCAAGGGGGCGCTCGCGCCCCCTCGGTGCTGCCGCACCTCACCCCCTGAGGATATTTGGGACCAGATGAAAGAACAGGGTTTTCTTCTGGATTTTAAGCCAGTGATTTTGCATTCATAACAATATGTTAGCTGACGCGCATGCCGCGTGCCTGAATTGAGAGGTATGGCGGCATTGCACCCCATATCAGGGATGGTCTATAGTTTGCGCAACTAGATATAGCCCTGCGGTGCGGGGCCAAGGAAGAAAGAGCGGGAAACGTGGTAGACCGTCCGGAAGATACTGAAAACACTGATGAAACACCCGAGACCCAAGTCGTAGAGCGCATGGCGCATGACGGGCCGCAGGTTTCTATCATTGATGAAATGAAGACGGCTTACCTCGATTACGCGATGAGTGTGATCGTAAGCCGTGCCATTCCGGATCTGCGTGACGGTTTGAAACCTGTTCACCGTCGTATTTTGTACGCGATGAATGAGGTCGGCAATACGATCGACAAGCCTTACCGCAAATCCTCGCGCCCGGTGGCTGATACCATGGGCAAGTACCACCCCCATGGCGACAGTGCGATCTATGACGCGCTGGTGCGGATGGCGCAGGATTTCAGCATGTCGTTGGTGTTGCTGGATGGTCAGGGCAATTTCGGCTCTATGGATGGCGATAAGGCCGCGGCGTTTCGTTATACCGAAGTGCGGATGGCCAAGACGGCGAATTATCTGCTGGCCGATATCGACAAAGACACCGTTGATTTCCAAGACAACTATGACGGCAAAGACCGTGAGCCGACGGTCTTGCCAGCGCGTTACCCCAACATGCTGGTCAACGGTGCGGGTGGTATTGCCGTTGGTATGGCCACCAACATTCCGCCGCATAACCTTGGTGAGGTGATTGACGGCACGCTGGCGCTGATTGCCAACCCAGACCTTTCGACCGAGGCGTTGATGGACATCATCCCTGCCCCGGACTTCCCCACGGGCGGGGTGATTTTGGGTCGCTCGGGTGCGCGCAAAGCCTATCTGGAGGGGCGCGGCTCTATCATCATACGGGCCAAGACGCGGGTGGAGGAGATCCGCAAGGACCGTTGGGCGATTATCATTGATGAGATTCCCTATCAGGTGAACAAGGCCTCGATGATCGAAAAGATCGCCGAACTGGTCCGCGAGAAGCGGGTTGAGGGCATTGCGCATGTGCAGGACGAATCTGACCGGATTGGTGTGCGCGTGGTGATAGAGTTGAAGCGCGATGCGACGGCCGATGTGGTGCTGAACCAGTTATACCGCTTTTCGCCGATGCAGATTTCCTTCGGTTGCAACATGTTGGCGCTGAACTCGGGCCGACCGGAACAACTGACCCTCCGCGATTTCCTGACCTATTTCCTGACCTTCCGCGAAGAAGTTGTGGCGCGGCGTACAGCCTATGAACTGCGCAAGGCGCGGGAGCGGAGCCATATCCTCTGCGGTCTGGCTGTCGCGGTTTCCAATGTGGATGAGGTGGTGCAGACCATTCGTTCGTCAGCCGATGCCAGCGAGGCACGGGAGCGCCTGATGACACGGCGCTGGCCTGCGGGTGAGATTATCCCGTTCATCAAGCTGATCGACGACCCGAGCCATAAGGTCAACGACGACGGCACCTATAACCTGTCCGAGATTCAGGCCCGTGCGATTTTGGACCTGCGCTTGCAGCGTCTGACCGCCTTTGGCGTGAACGAGATCACGGACGAGCTGCAAGAGCTGGCTGGCAAGATCAAGGATTACCTCGAGATTCTGGGAAGCCGTGAGCGGATCATGGGCATCATCGCCGCCGAATTGAACGAAGTGAAAGAGCTGTTTGCCGTGCCGCGCCGGACCGAGATTTCGGACTGGTCGGGCGACATGGAAGACGAAGACCTGATCGAGCGTGAGGATATGGTCGTGACCATTACCTCGGGCGGATACATCAAGCGCACGCCGCTGGTGGAATTCCGCGCGCAAAAGCGGGGCGGCAAGGGCCTGTCGTCGATGTCGACCAAAGAAGACGACGTGGTGACGACGCTGTTTGTGGCCAACACGCACACGCAACTGCTGTTCTTCACCACAGACGGCATGGTTTACAAGCTGAAATGCTGGCGCTTGCCGCTTGCGGGGCGCAATGCACGCGGCAAGGCGATGGTGAATATCTTGCCGATTGCCGCAGGTGTTTCCATTGCCGCTATTCTGCCGGTGGATGTGCCGGATGAGGACTGGGACAATCTGCAGATCTTCTTTGCAACCTCGGACGGGGATGTACGCCAGAATGCCTTGTCGGATTTCACCAACGTGAAGCGCAACGGCAAGATTGCGATGAATCTGCCGGAAGGTGTGTTCCTTGTGAACGCGCGGATTTGTGACGAAAATGACGATATCATGCTGGTCACAGCCGGGGGGCGCGCGATCCGCTTCCCCACCACCGAGGTGCGCGTGTTCAAGAGCCGCGGCTCTACCGGCGTGCGCGGCATCCGGCTGCAGGACGATGACAAGGTTGTCTCCATGTCCGTGATCCGGCATTTCGAAGCGACACCGGATGAGCGTGCGGCCTATCTGAAAATGCGCCGTCAGCAAGAAGGTGTGCTGGAGGAGCCGGAGGCCGAAGACGAGGAAGTCGCGGTAGCGGGCGAGTTGTCGGCGGAACGCTTTGCCGAGATGCAGGCGTTTGAAGATTTGATCCTGACGATCACGCAAGGCGGGTCGGGCAAACTGTCATCCAGCCATGATTACCCCGTGCGGGG
>JBFHGI010000042.1:0-9863 GCA_041583175.1 Pseudorhodobacter sp.
AAAACCCTCGGCCTGGAAAATCGTCTTGGCGCGGGCGTTGCCCATGAAGGAAAACTTGCCGACCTTGTAGGCGCGGCCAGCTTCTTTCAACTGCTCTTCTGTCTTACCGACGCTTGCCACTTCAGGGGTCGTATATACCACACCGGGGATTACGTCATAGTTAACGTGACCCGCTTTGCCCGCCAGAATTTCAGCCAGTGCCGTGCCCTCGTCTTCGGCCTTATGCGCGAGCATCGGGCCGGTAATGGCGTCGCCAATCGCATACAAGCCCTTGATATTGGTTGCAAAGTGATCGGTCTTCACTTGGCCGCGCTTCTCCATCTCGACACCCAAGGCTTCCAGCCCCAGACCATCGACAAAGGGTTTACGGCCGGTCGCAACGAGCACGCAATCGGCATCCAGCACGGCTTCGCTGTCGTCCTTGCGCAGCTTATAGGTCACCTTGGCCTTGCCGTTCTTGGTGGAAACACCTTGAACCGCCGCGCCGAGGATGAATTTAAGCCCTTGTTTGGTCAGGATTTTCTGGAAAGTCTTTGCAACCTCGCCGTCCATTCCGGGCGTGATTGCATCCAGATATTCGACCACCGTCACTTCGGCGCCAAGACGGGCATAGACGGAGCCCATTTCAAGCCCGATTACGCCCGCACCGATCACCACCAAAGACTTGGGCACTTTGTTCAAAACCAGCGCGCCGGTGGAGGTGACGACCGTCTTTTCATCCACCTCGACGCCCGGGAGGCTGGCCGGTTCGGAACCGGTGGCGATGACAATATTCTTGGCTTCATGCACCTCATCGCCGACCTTGACCTTGCCAGCCTCGGGGATGCTGCCATAGCCTTTCAGCCATGTTATCTTGTTCTTTTTGAACAGAAATTCAATACCCTTGGTGTTGCCGTCGACCACGTCCTGCTTATAGGCTTTCATCTGGTCCCAATCGACCGAAGGGCTTTTGCCTTTCAGGCCCATCTTGGCAAAATTATGCTCTGCCTCGTGCAAGCTATGGGTGGCGTGCAACAAGGCTTTGGAGGGGATACAGCCGACGTTCAGGCAGGTGCCGCCCAGCGTGTCGCGCCCCTCTACAACGGCCGTTTTCAGGCCCAATTGCGCGCAGCGGATGGCACAGACATAGCCGCCGGGGCCAGCGCCGATGATGATGACGTCAAAGCTTGCCATGGGTTCGGTTCCTTCGTTTTTACTGCATTTGCTAAGCAAATGTTAAGACCCCAGAAAGACTCTGGGAAAGCTACGGAAAGGGGCCAGACTGCTTGCCGACCCCGATGATCAGACCAGCGCGGCGATGATCATCGCCACGGTTGCAAAAAACCCTACGCCCCAAATCGCCGAACGCCAAGGGCGCCAGCCAAAAGCGTAGGCGGGTATATAAAGGCTGCGGGCGGCAAGGTAGACCCAGGCACAGCCAGCCGTGAACCCGCTCGCCTGCCCGCCGAGAGTGACCACGACCACCGCGATGGTGAACAGGATCAACCCTTCGAAATGATTGTTCATCGCGCGTTGCAGCCGCGCGGTGCGTTCCGACAGTTGCCGGCTTGGCGCGCGGTCGCGGGCCGAGGAGGTGTAGCCGGTGCCAAGCTCCATATTAGCGGGGACCGCGAAGAGGAGGAACTGGACCGCTTGGAGCAGGGCCGCGAGGGCTAGGGCTGTGAGTTCCGGGGTCATTTTTTATCGCTCCTATACACTAGGTAGCCGTGTTCGAGGATTGCAGCTTCAACGACCGAGTTTGCAAGGCTCCCTCCTCCGCGAAGCAGATGAACTGGAGGAGCGACCAACATATCCAACTCCGCGCACCACTTTTCTGACTCATAGAACCAATCACTATAACCGTATCCGTCCACTAGTCGAACGGCGATGTCTAAATCACTCTCTGCTGTTGCGCGACCAATGGCCCAGCTTCCTATGAAGAAGACTTCACTTATCTTCGGATTTGAAGCCGCCCAGTTTCGGACGGCTTCAGTCCAAATTGTTAGGACCGTCAAAGATCCATCAACAACCGCCGCGGATCTTCCAGCGCTTCTTTGACGCGCACGAGGAAGGTCACCGCGCCTTTGCCGTCGACGATGCGGTGGTCGTAGGACAGGGCCAGATACATCATCGGGCGGATGACGATTTCACCGTTCACGACGACCGGACGGTCCTGGATCTTGTGCATCCCCAAGATACCCGATTGCGGCGGGTTCAGGATGGGCGAAGACATCAGCGAGCCATAGACGCCACCGTTGGAAATGGTGAAGGTGCCGCCCTGCATTTCAGCCATGGACAGTTTGCCATCACGGGCGCGGGCGCCTTTTTCGGCAATCGCCTTTTCGATCTCTGCGAAGGACATGCTGTCGGCATCGCGGATCACCGGAACCACGAGGCCCGTGGGTGTGCCCGCCGCCACGCCCATATGGACGAAGTTCTTGTAGACGATATCGGTGCCGTCAATCTCGGCGTTTACTTCCGGCACTTCTTTCAGCGCATGGCAGCAGGCCTTTGTAAAGAAAGACATAAAACCAAGACGGACCTTATGCTTCTTCTCGAACTGGTCTTTGTACTGGTTGCGGAGCGCCATCACTTCCGACATGTCGACCTCGTTATATGTGGTCAGCATGGCGGCGGTGTTCTGGCTTTCTTTCAGGCGGCGCGCGATGGTCTGGCGCAGCTTGGTCATTTTCACCCGCTCTTCGCGGCTGGCATCGGATGCGGTCACCGGACCACGCGCCGCCGCGGCCGGAGCAGTTGCTGGTGCTGCGGCAGGGGCCGCTGCGGCTTTCGCCACATCTTCCTTCATCACACGACCATCGCGGCCCGAGCCCTGTACCTGATCGCGGTTCAAACCGGCCTCGGCCATCGCTTTCTTGGCAGAAGGTGCGTCTTCGACATCCTTGGCCTTTACGGTGTCTTCGGCTTTACGCGGCGCTGGCTCTTCGGGGCCTGCGTCCACGGATTTGGCAGCCTCACCCTCGGCGATCACGGCGAGTTTGGCATTGGCGGAAACGGTTTCGCCTTCAGCGGCAATGATTTCCTTCAACACGCCTGCGACCGGGCTAGGCACCTCGACGGAAACCTTGTCGGTTTCCAGCTCACACAGCATTTCATCCTGTGCAACAGCGTCACCGACCTTTTTGAACCAAGTGGAGACGGTGGCCTCGGACACGGATTCGCCAAGGGTTGGTACATTTACATCAGTCATTTTACCCTCTTTCACGCTGGCCTCGGCCTCTGCGCCTTTGTCATTGGATTTCGAGGCTCCGGCCCCGGCATTTTCAGATGCGGCACCGATCTGGGCCAACAGGGCGTCAACGCCCACGGTGGTGCCTTCGGCGGCAACGATCTCGGTCAGCACGCCTGCGACGGGGCTTGGCACCTCAACCGTGACCTTATCTGTTTCCAGCTCGCACAGCATTTCATCCACGGCGACCGTGTCACCGATTTTCTTGTACCAGGTGGCGATCGTCGCCTCGGTCACGCTTTCGCCCAGTGTGGGAACCCGTATTTCGGTAGCCATACGCCTTAACCTCCTGTCAGCGCGTCAGCGATCAGCGCCTCTTGTTCTGCTTTGTGACGACTGGCGAGACCCGTTGCAGGCGATGCGCTGGCGTGGCGACCCACATAGCGCGGACGGCTGTTCTTGGCCTTGATGCGGGTCAGCACCCATTCGATATTCGGCTCCACAAAGCTCCAGTAGCCCTGGTTCTTCGGCTCTTCCTGACACCAGATGACATCGGCACCTTTGAACCGCTCCAACTCCTTGATCAGGCTGTTGGCCGGGAAGGGGTAGAACTGCTCCAGACGCAGCAGGTAGACGTCATCCAGGCCTTGCTCATCCCGCGCGGCCAAGAGATCGTAATAGACCTTGCCAGAGCAGATGACGACGCGCTTGATCTTGGCATCGGGTTTCAAGGTAAGGTCCGAATGGCCCTTTTCCGCATCATCCCACAGCACGCGGTGGAAGGACGAGCCTGTGGTGAAATCCTCCGCATCCGACACGCACATCGGGTGACGCAGCAGGGATTTCGGCGTCATCAGGATCAGTGGCTTGCGGAAATCACGGTGCATCTGACGGCGCAGGATGTGGAAATAGTTGGCCGGGGTCGAGCAGTTCGCCACGATCCAGTTGTCATTTGCCGACATTTGCAAGAAACGCTCAGGCCGCGCGGAAGAGTGTTCCGGTCCCTGCCCCTCATAGCCATGCGGCAGCAGGCAGACGAGGCCCGACATCCGCAGCCATTTGCTTTCACCCGAGTTGATGAATTGGTCGAACATGATTTGCGCGCCATTGGCAAAGTCACCGAACTGCGCTTCCCACATGACCAAAGCGTTGGGTTCCGACAGGGAATAGCCGTATTCAAAGCCAAGCACCGCGTATTCCGACAGCATCGAATCGATCACCTCATACCGGGACTGACCCGGTTTGATGTTGTTCAGCGGGTAGTAACGCTCTTCTGTGCTTTGGTTGATGAAGGCCGAATGACGCTGGCTGAAGGTGCCGCGCGTACAATCCTGTCCCGACAGGCGGACCGGATAGCCCTCGGTCACCAAGGACCCGAAGGCGAGTGCCTCTGCCGTTGCCCAGTCAAACCCCTTGCCATCAGCAAACATCTTTTTCTTGGCGTCGAGTTGGCGGCCTACGGTCTTGTGCAGGTCGAACCCTTCTGGCGCACGGGTCAGCGCCGCGCCAACCTCGGCCATCGCCTTTTTGGTGATCGCGGTTTTGCCGGCTTCATAATTCTCGCCCTCGCGGGACATGTTCTTCCAGCGGCCGTCCAGCCAATCGGCTTTGTTCGGCTTGTAATCCTTGCCTGCCTCGAATTCGTCGTTCAGATGGGCCTGGAACGCCGCCTTCATATCCTCGATCTCGCCCTCGGGGATCAGGCCATCCTTGACCAGACGCTCGGTATAGAGCGAAAGCGTGGTCTTGTGCTTCTTGATCTGCGTGTACATCGCCGGGTTGGTGAACATCGGCTCATCGCCTTCGTTATGCCCGAAGCGGCGGTAGCAGAAGATATCCAGCACGACATCCTTGTGGAACTTCTGGCGGAACTCGGTGGCCACTTTCGCGGCATGAACGACCGCGTCCGGATCATCGCCGTTGACGTGGAAAATCGGCGCTTCGACCATCAGCGCGATATCGGTGGGATAAGGCGAAGAGCGGCTGAAATGCGGCGCGGTGGTAAAGCCGATCTGGTTGTTCACCACGATATGAATGGTGCCGCCCGTGCGGTGACCACGCAGGCCCGAAAGGCCGAAGCATTCCGCCACAACACCTTGGCCCGCAAAGGCCGCATCGCCGTGCAACAGGATCGGCAGAACCTGGGATCGTTCCGCGTCATTGATCTGGTCTTGCTTGGCGCGGACCTTGCCGAGCACAACCGGGTTCACCGCCTCAAGGTGGCTGGGGTTCGCGGTCAGCGACAGGTGGACGGTGTTGCCGTCAAACTCGCGGTCGCTGGAGGCGCCGAGGTGGTATTTCACGTCGCCGGAACCGTCCACGTCTTCGGGTTTGAAGCTGCCGCCCTGGAATTTGTTGAAAATCGCGCGGTAGGGCTTTTGCATCACATTGGCCAGAACCGACAGGCGGCCCCGGTGCGGCATCCCGATCACGATATCCTTGACGCCCAAAGCACCGCCGCGCTTGATGATCTGCTCCATCGCGGGGATCAGGCTTTCGCCGCCATCAAGGCCGAAACGCTTCGTGCCCATGTATTTGACATGAAGGAACTTCTCGAAGCCTTCCGCCTCGACCAGCTTGTTCAGAATGGCCTTGCGGCCCATCTTGGTGAAGGCGATTTCCTTGCCATACCCCTCAATCCGCTCTTTCAGCCAGCTTGCCTGTTCGGGGTCGGAGATATGCATGTATTGCAGCGCGAAGGTGCCGCAATAGGTGCGCTTCACGATGTCGATGATCTGCCGCATGGAGGCGACCTGGAGGCCCAGAACATTGTCGATGAAGATCGGGCGATCCATGTCCTGTTCGGTGAAGCCGTAGGATCTCGGGTCCAACTCCGGATGGGTGGTGGTGTCTTGCATCTTGAGCGGGTCAAGATCAGCGGCGAGGTGGCCGCGAATACGGTAGGCGCGGATAATCATCAGCGCGCGAATGGAATCGAGTACGGCGCGCTGCACCTGCGCATCCGACAGCGACACACCAGCGGCTGCGGCCTTTTCCACGATCTTCTGGCCTGCGGCCTTCCCCTCTTTCGACGGCATCACCGGCCATTCGCCCGTCAACGCGCCCGTCAGATCATCGGCAGGCACCGGCGGCCAGTCATTGCGCGCCCAGGACGGGCCCGCGGCGGCGGCCTCAACCACGCGGTCCGCTTCGCCTATTTCCCTGAAGAACGCGGCCCAGCTTGCGTCGACCGAAGACGGGTCTTGCGCATGGCGCGCGGCCATCTGGTCGATATACTCGGCATTTGCACCGTCCAGATAGGATTCAGCGCGGAATTGGGCGGTAGAGGATTGTTCGGTCATTGCTGGACCTCTTTGAGGTTGGGGCCGGGTGTAGGGTGGGTGAAACCCACCGCTGCCAGTAGGGAATGAAGGCGGGGTTGCCCCCGCCCCTGTTGTTACGCCTTGATCGCTTCCATCACCGCTTCGCCCAGATGGGCAGGGCTTTCGGCGACCACGATACCAGCGGCTTTCATCGCTTCGATCTTGCTTTCCGCATCGCCTTTGCCACCGGCGACAATCGCGCCTGCGTGGCCCATACGGCGGCCGGGAGGGGCGGTGCGGCCTGCGATAAAGCCAGCGGTCGGCTTCCAACGGCCTTTCTTGCGCTCATCCGCGAGGAACTGGGCTGCTTCTTCCTCGGCGGAACCACCGATTTCACCGATCATGATGATCGAGGTGGTTTCCGGATCGGCAAGGAACATTTCCAGCACGTCGATATGCTCGGTCCCTTTAATCGGGTCGCCGCCGATGCCAACTGCCGAAGACTGGCCAAGCCCGAGATCGGTGGTTTGCTTCACCGCCTCATAGGTCAGCGTGCCGGAGCGCGAGACGACACCAACCGAACCGCGGCGGTGGATATGGCCCGGCATGATGCCGATCTTGCAGGCATCAGGTGTAATCACGCCGGGGCAATTCGGCCCGATCAGGCGGGATTTGGAGCCTTCCAGCGCGCGCTTTACCTTCATCATGTCCAGCACCGGAATGCCTTCGGTGATGCAGACGATCAATTCCATCTCGGCGTCAATCGCCTCCAGAATGGAATCCGCTGCGAAGGGTGGCGGCACATAGATGACTGTGGCATTGGCCTGAGTCCGTTCGCGCGCTTCATGCACCGAGTTGAACACCGGCAGGTCCAGGTGGGTGGAGCCGCCTTTGCCGGGGGTCACGCCGCCGACCATCTTGGTGCCGTAAGCAATAGCCTGTTCCGAGTGGAACGTGCCCTGGCTGCCCGTAAACCCTTGGCAGATCACGCGGGTATTTTCATTGACGAGTACGGCCATGCGGGCCTCCTTATGCAGTCATCTTGGCACCTGACGGTGCCGGTTATCAGTAGCCGGGACGCGCATATCCGGGGCAGGTGATGGTGATGTCACCGCCACCGATTTTGCCCGATTGCGCCCAGCGGGATTGTTCGTCGCACACAGCCGCTTCGTTGCCGTCACTGCCAGTGGTGCCGGGGGTCACGCCGCCACCGCAAGCCGCAAGCATCAACAAAACCACTGAACCCATCAAAACCTTTTGCATTTCATACCCTTTCACCACTGTTGACGTTTTCCGCAGCCTGTCAGGCCAATTGCGGTTTGTGTGCCAGGGGCCCGGAGGCCCCCGCGTTGCTTGGTGGCCCTAAAGGCCGAAGATAAACCTGACATCGCTGCTGCCTTCGGATTGGCACACAGGGTCTTGCCCGGAAGAGGTGAGCGTTGCGATACCGATCTCCGGCATCAGAAAGGCTGCGCAGCCGTCTTCGCCTTCGGTCGGGGAGATAGGCCAACCGGCAAGGGCGATGGCCGTTGCCAAAGTCGCTTCGGCAATCGGGGTCCCCAAAACCTCGCTGGTCACGGAACAGATGCGCCCGTCATCATAGAGCGTGACATAGGCCCCGCCGTTTACCCCTGCCAGTTCGGTGATGCCCATCTCGCTATCATCCGTGCGGGTCCAGCCCGCTTGGGTGAAATAGCCCGCCGTGGCATCCACATCGCCGCCGCCCAGAATACAGGCCGCATAGGCACCCTGCAGAACGGAGTCGCCTTCCGCAGACAACTGGGGAAGCAAGGCACCAAGCGTCTGCGCATCCTGCGCAAAGGCAGGGCTGACCAAAGTGACTGACAAGAGCAATGCGCGTAGCATCAGGTTCAGCCCTTGACCGCTTTCACGATTTTCTGCGCACCTTCTTTCAGGTTTTCTGCCGCGATCACGTTCAGGCCGGAATTGTTGATGATGGCCTTGCCCTCTTCAACCTTGGTTCCTTCCAGACGCACGACCAACGGCACCTTCAGACCCACTTCCTTCACTGCTGAAACCACGCCTTCCGCGATCACGTCGCAGCGCATGATGCCGCCGAAGATGTTGACCAGAATGCCTTTGACGTTCGGGTCGGAGGTAATGATCTTGAAGGCCTCGGTCACTTTTTCCTTGGTGGCACCGCCGCCAACGTCAAGGAAGTTCGCAGGCTCCGCGCCGTAAAGCTTGATGATATCCATCGTCGCCATCGCAAGGCCCGCACCGTTCACCATGCAACCGATTTCACCGTCCAGCGCGATATAGTTGAGGTCGAATTTCGACGCCGCGAGTTCTTTCGGGTCTTCTTCGGTCTCGTCACGCAGGGCCAGAATGTCGGAATGGCGATACATCGCGTTGCCGTCGAAGGCGACCTTGGCGTCCAGCACCTTGATATTGCCTTCGGGCGTCACGATCAGCGGGTTGATCTCCAGCATCTCCATGTCTTTTTCGACGAAGGCCTTGTAGAGGATCTTGATCAGGCCCACGCATTGCTTGACCTGACCACCTGTCAGACCCAAGGCAAAGGCCACACGGCGGCCGTGGAAATCGGACAGGCCCGAAGCCGGATCAACGGTGAAGCTGACGATCTTTTCCGGCGTTTTCGCGGCGACTTCTTCGATATCCATGCCGCCTTCGGTCGAGGCCACAAAGGAAATCCGGCTGGAAGCGCGATCCACCAGCAGCGCGAGGTACAGTTCGCGCGCGATGTCGGAACCGTCTTCGATATAGATACGGTTAACCTGCTTGCCTGCGGGGCCGGTCTGGTGCGTGACCAGCGTGCGGCCCAGCATCTGCTTGGCCATTTCAGCGGCTTCGCCAACGGATTTTGCCAGACGGACGCCGCCTTTTTCACCGGCTTCGGCTTCCTTGAAGCTGCCCTTGCCACGCCCGCCGGCATGGATTTGCGCTTTCACAACCCAGAGCGGGCCATCCAATTCGCCTGCCGCCGTTTTCGCCTCTTCCGCGCGCAAAACCACGCGGCCGTCAGAGACCGGCGCGCCATAGCTGCGCAAAAGGGCTTTGGCTTGGTATTCGTGAATGTTCATCGGCTGTCCCATCGGTAAGGAATTTGCCCCGTGATGCCATAAAAACAGGCCGATTCAAAAGGGATTTATTGGAATTTCCGCTTTTCGTGAAAAAATCCGACATTTGTGATCACAGCTTTGAAAAGTGTGATCACAAACGATGTTGTTTTAAGGATTTGCTATGATTCGCGAGCGCTGTTGGGCAGCAAAAACGAAAGCTAGCGGCGGGAATTGAGCGTTTTCAACCCGTCATGGTCGAGGATCGGCGTGCTATAGCTGACCAGTCGCGTGTCCAGTCCGGCGCTGCGCACGGCATCAAAACCCGAGGCGAGCGCATCCAATATCCAGGCTTTAGGGTTGCCGAAAGCGCCGCCGCCGATCAACGTC
>JBFHGI010000043.1:0-9821 GCA_041583175.1 Pseudorhodobacter sp.
AATTCTAACGCGCAGGGGTGATCCGGTAGATCGCGCCCTCATAGACCGACAGAAACCAGATCGATCCGTCCGGCGCTTGCCGGATGTCCCGCACCCGCGCCGTTTCATCTGTGGCAATGCGCTCTTCAGCGAAGCCTTGCGACGGGTCCAGCCGCGCGATCAGGTCGGAGTTCAGGCTTCCCGTAAACACCTGCCCGCGCCAGTCCGGAAACAGCGCACCGTCATAGGCCATCAGCCCCGACGGTGCGATTGACGGGTCCCAATAATGCAAGGGCTGCTCCATCCCTGCCTTGGCTTGACCCTCGCCGATTTTGCTGCCGTCATAATCGCGGCCATAGGTGATGACAGGCCAGCCGTAGTTGCGGCCCGCCTGTGGTGCGTTCACCTCATCCCCGCCGCGCGCGCCATGCTCCGCCGTCAACAAACGGCCCTGCCCGTCCAGCGTGGCGCCTTGGATATTGCGGTGGCCATAGCTGTAAAGGCCGGGAAAGGCAGCCTTGCCCGCGAAGGCGTCCGCCGTCAGCGGCGCACCATCGGCACTGAACCGCAGCACCTTGCCCTCTGGCCCGTCGAGGCGCTGCGCAAGTTCGCCATTGCCGCGATCCCCGGTGGTCAGGAACACCGAACCGTCCCGCGCCTGCACCAGCCGCGCGCCGAAATGTCGGCCACCGCCGCGCCCCACGGGTTGCATCACCGCGCGGAAATCCTCCAGCGTTGTCCCATCCCCGGAAAGACGCCCGAAGCCCGCCGCAGTGCCCGCCCCACCATTCGCGGGTGCTGCGTAAGACAGCCATACCCGCCGCGAGCTGGCGAAATCGCGCGGCACCATCACGTCCAGCAAACCGCCTTGGCCAACCGTTGCGACCTCGGGCACACCACCGACCGGAACTGCCGTCCCTCCACCCTTCGGCAAGCGCAACAGACGCCCGCCGCGCTCTGTCACCAGCACATCGCCGTCAGGCAGAAAGCCTATGGCCCACGGCTCCTCCAGCCCTGTCGCAACAGGCTCGATCGTCAGCGATTGCGCCGCCGCGCCCTGCCCTAAGGTCAAGCCAGCAAAGAAAACCATCACCGCCAGAGTCTTGGCCCCGCAAAGCCGCGACGCCATGATGCGCCGCATTACTTCAAGCTTGAAATAGAACCGCTCAGGCATGTTTTCTCTCCTTTTCTTTTCAGAATACTGCGTCTAGGCTCTGCGCAGGATAACAATCCACCTAGGGAGAACATAATGCAAAAACTGATGCTCGCCACCGCTGCTGCCGCCTTGATGGCTGGAAGCGCCTTTGCAGAAGATGCAAAGATCGGGATCATCCTCGGCTTCACCGGTCCGCTGGAATCCATCACCCCCAATATGGCCGCAGGGGCCGAACTGGCGATCAAGGAAGTCAGCGACTCCGGCAAATTCATGGACGGTGGTGCAGTCACCTCTGTTCGCGCCGACAGCACCTGCGTTGACGCCGCCGCAGCAACCGCCGCGGCAGAGCGCCTGATCACCGTGGAAGCGGTCAACGGAATCATGGGCGCGGATTGCTCGGGCGTGACCGGCTCCATCCTGCAGAACGTCGCGCGCCCCAACGGCATGGGCATGATTTCGCCTTCCGCGACCTCTCCGGGTCTGTCGACCGCCGAAGATGATGGCTTGTTCTTCCGCACCGCCCCGTCGGATGCGCGTCAAGGCGAAGTGATCGCAGATATCCTGACCGAGCGTGGCGCGAAATCCATCGCCCTGTCCTATACCAACAACGACTATGGCAAGGGCCTGGCCGACAGCATCGCGGCGGCTTTCACCGCCAAGGGTGGCGCTGTGACCGTCTCTGCCGCACATGAGGACGGCAAGGCCGACTACTCCGCCGAAGTTGCAACGCTGGCCTCGGCCGGTGGCGACGTGCTGGTGGTGGCCGGTTATGTTGACCAAGGCGGCAAAGGCATCATTCAGGCCGCGCTGGACACAGGCGCTTTCAGCACCTTCTTCCTGCCCGATGGCATGTATGGCGACAGCCTGATCGCGGCAATCGGTGACGGGCTGAACGGCACCTATGGTACCGTTCCGGGAACGGATTCCGATGGCGCGGCAAAGTTCGCCGAACTGGCAACCGCAGCAGGCTTTGACCCGACCTCCTCCTACACCGGTGAAAGCTATGACGCGGCAGCCCTGATCTTGCTGGCCATGCAGGCCGCGAAATCCACCAACGCCAAGGATTGGTCTGCAAAGGTGATGGATATCGCCAACGCACCCGGCGAAAAGATCAACGCAGGGGATCTGGCACGCGGGCTGGAACTGATCGCGGCTGGCACTGACATCGACTATGTCGGCGCCACGGCGGTCGAGCTGATCGGAAATGGCGAATCTGCGGGCAACTACCGCGAATACACCGTTGACGGCGGCGCTTTCGTTACGGACAAGTTCCGCTAAGGCCAGACTGGTCTGAAACAACGGCGGCCCGTGGGGTGTCACCCTTCGGGCCGTTTCTGTCACTATACGCCGCGCGCCGCGCCAGATGTCACCGCCTGAGGGAGGCATGAAAAGATGATCGTCGTCGAGGATCTGCACAAACATTTTGGCGGCTTTCACGCCGTGGATGGCGCTTCGCTGACCATCGAGACTGGCTCCATCACCGGCTTGATCGGCCCCAATGGCGCAGGCAAGACCACGCTCTTCAACGTGATCGCCGGGCGTTTGCCGCCCACTTCGGGTCGCGTGAAGATGGCGGGTCAGGATATCACCGGCCTGCCCCCGCATGAACTGTTTCACAAGGGCCTGCTGCGCACCTTCCAGATCGCGCATGAATTCGGCTCCATGACGGTGCGCGAAAACCTGATGATGGTACCGGAAAACCAATCCGGCGAAACACTGTGGAACACATGGTTCGCGCGCGGCCGCATCGCCGCCGAGGAACGCCGCATCCGCGACAAGGCCGACGAAGTGCTGGAGTTTCTGACCATCAGCCATCTGGCCGACCAGAAGGCCAGCAACATCTCCGGCGGTCAGAAGAAGCTGCTGGAACTGGGCCGCACGATGATGGTCGATGCCAAGATCGTGTTTCTGGATGAAGTCGGCGCAGGCGTGAACCGCACCCTGCTCAACACCATCGGCGATGCCATTGTCCGGTTGAACAAAGAGCGTGGCTATACGTTCTGCGTGATCGAGCATGACATGGATTTCATCGCACGACTCTGCGACCCCGTGATTTGCATGGCCGAAGGCAAGGTGCTGGCGCAAGGCACGGTGGACGAGGTGAAAAACGACGAGCGCGTGATCGAGGCCTATCTGGGAACCGGCTTGAAGAACAAGGTGAAGGCCAATGCGTAACCTGTTGTTGTGCCACGCATTTTCGGCCTCACGTCCCGCGTGCCGCTTTGGCGGCTTGCCGGTTGTGAGCGTCCTTCTGGATATTTTTGACCAGATGAATGAGACCTACGGAACGCCTTTTGAGGTATGCAATGTCTGAACCGTTTCTGATTGGTGAGAATATGACCGGCGGCTATGGGCCGGTGGATATTTTGCACAATTGCACCATCGCGGTGGAAAAAGGCGAGATTGCCGTGATTGTCGGCCCGAATGGTGCGGGGAAATCCACCGCCATGAAAGCCGTTTTCGGGATGCTGAACCTGCGGGGCGGCCATGTGAAATTGCAGGGTGAGGATATCACCGCGCTCAGCCCGCAGGATCGGGTGGCCAAGGGCATGGCCTTTGTGCCGCAGACCTCCAACATCTTCACCTCCATGACGGTGGAGGAAAATCTGGAGATGGGGGCCTTCCTGCGCCGCGATGATATCAGCGGAACGATGGCGCAGGTCTATGACCTGTTTCCGATCCTGAAGGAAAAACGACATCAGGCGGCGGGCGAGCTTTCGGGCGGGCAACGCCAGCAGGTTGCGGTGGGTCGCGCCCTGATGACCAAGCCTTCGGTCTTGATGCTGGACGAGCCGACCGCAGGCGTCAGCCCTATCGTGATGGATGAGTTGTTTGACCGGATCATCGAAGTCGCGCGTCAGGGAATCTCGATCCTGATGGTGGAACAGAACGCCCGCCAAGCGCTTGAAATCGCGCATAAAGGCTATGTTCTGGTGCAAGGCGCGAACCGCTTTACCGACACCGGACAGGCCTTGATGGAAGACCCCGAAGTGCGCCGCAGTTTCCTTGGGGGCTGAGGGGATGGATACCAGACATTTCGTCTTGATGTGCTGCGCCTTCATCGTGATCGCGACATGGATGTTAACGATGAGCGACTGGGCCGAGAGGCCTATCCCCATCCCGCCCCCCGCAATCCGCTATGCCTGCTCGTTTGACGGCTATTGCAAGGCGGGCAACTGCTCTGCCCCGCTGCCGCCCGATATCGTCATCGTCCCGGAAGATCACGAAGGGCGGGCCTATTTCTACAACGCGGGCGCTCCACTGACGCAATACGGGCTGCAAATGCTTGCCACGAATGAGTTTTTCGGCCGGATCGGCCAAGCGGGAAGCATGCGGCTGCTGCTGCGGGAAACCGGCGCGCTGACCGCGACAGAATATGCAGGCGTGACCAAAGACACCGAGATTCTGGCAACCGCCACCGGCCAATGCCAGCAGATAGACGCAAAGCCACAGGGGCAGAATTGATGGATTTCCTTAACGCAATCGTCGCTTTTCTGAATTTCGTTGTGGTCCCCGCCACGGCTTACGGAGCACAGCTAGCCCTAGGCGCGCTGGGGGCCACGCTGGTTTACGGGATCTTGCGATTTTCGAATTTCGCGCAGGGCGACACGATGGCCTTTGGCACCATGGTCACGATCATCATGACATGGTGGCTGCAAAGCCTCGGGGTCAGTTTCGGGCCGCTGCCGACCGCCTTGCTGGCCATGCCGGTCGGCATTGCGATGACCGCCGTCCTTCTGCTGTTGACGGACCGCTTTGTCTACCGCTTCTACCGCAAGCAACGGGCAGCACCGACCATCCTGGTGATCGTCTCGCTGGGGGTCATGTTCGTGATGAACGGTATCACACGGCTTGTCATCGGGGTGGATGAGCAGAATTTCACGGATGGCGAGCGGTTTGTCATTACCGCTGGCGAGTTCAAGAAGTGGACCGGCCTCGCCGAAGGGCTGGCAATCAAGACCACGCAGGCGGTTACGGTAATTGCCGCCGTGATCGTGGTGGCATGGCTGTTCTGGTTCCTGCAGAAGACCCGCACCGGCAAATCCATGCGGGCCTTTTCGGATAACGAGGATCTGGCGCTGCTGTCGGGCATCAACCCCCAGCGGGTCGTCATGGTGACCTGGATCATCGTGGCAGGTCTGGCCACGATTGCAGGCGTCTTGTACGGGCTGGATAAATCCTTCAAACCCTTCACCTATTTCCAGCTTTTGCTGCCCATCTTTGCCGCCGCCGTTGTGGGGGGGCTGGGCAATCCGATCGGCGCGATTGCAGGCGGGTTTGTCGTTGCCTATTCCGAAGTGGTGGTGACCTATGCCTGGAAAAAGGTGCTGGGCTATGTGCTGCCTGCCGATATGGCGCCGGATGGATTGGTCCAGCTGCTCTCAACGGATTACAAGCTGGCGGTGAGCTTCATAATTCTGATCATCGTGCTGCTCTTCATGCCTACAGGGTTGTTTAAGGGGAAATCGGGATGAACAAGCGTAACGTCCTTCTGTTCGGCCTTATGGCTTTGCTCTATCTCGGCACCGGCTTTTTCCAAAGCTGGAACCTCGCACTGAATATCCTCAACCTTGGACTGCTCTCGGCCATCATGGCCTTGGGCGTGAATATGCAATGGGGCTTTGCGGGCCTGTTCAACACCGGGATCATGGGGTTCGCAGCGCTTGGGGGCCTTGCCGTTGTGCTGGTCGCGGCCCCGCCTGTGCCGGAAGGATGGGCCGCTGGCGGTTGGGGCATCATGGCAGGTCTCGCCTTCGGCTTTGCGGTGATTGCGGGCGCCTCCATGCTCTACAAGCGGATGGCCAAGGGTAAACGGCGCACGCTGGCCCTGCTTGCCGTGCTCGGCGTCGGTTTCTTTATCTACCGCGCCATTCTGGACCCGAATGTCGAGGCGGTGGAGGCCTTCAACCCTGCCAGTGCCGGCAATATCGGTGGGCTGGGCCTGCCCTCGCTGCTGGCCTGGCCGGTCGGCGGTTTTCTGGCGGCCATTGCGGCATGGGCAATCGGGAAGATCTCGCTGGGGCTGCGGTCCGACTATCTCGCGATTGCAACCCTTGGCATCGCCGAAATCATCATCATCGTTTTGAAGAATGAGGATTGGCTGGCGCGTGGCGTGAAAAACATGATCGGCCTGCCCCGCCCATGGCCGGTACCCTATGAGGTGGACCTGCAGCAAAGCGCTGCGTTTCTGGATTGGACCTCCAGCTACGGGTTCGATGCGGTCATCGCTTCGACCATCCTCGTCAAGATCATCTATGCGCTGCTGTTCTTTGTGGTGCTGATGGCCGTGGTCTGGCTGTCAGAGCGGGCGTTGAACAGCCCATGGGGCCGGATGATGCGGGCCATTCGCGACAATGAGGTTTCGGCCGAGGCGATGGGCAAGGATGTCACCCGCCGCCATTTGCAGGTCTTTGTGATCGGTTCGGCCGTGGTCGGCTTCGCGGGGGCCATGATGACCTCGCTCGACGGGCAATTAACGCCCGGCACCTATAACCCGCTGCGCTTCACCTTCCTGATCTGGGTGATGGTGATCGTCGGTGGATCGGGGAACAACTGGGGTGCGGTGCTTGGCGGGTTGCTGATCGGCTGGCTGTGGCTGATCGTGGAAAGCCTTGGTCCGGGGGTGATGGCGGTGCTGACCTATGGCCTGTCGGACGGGGCGCTGAAAACCCATCTGGTGGATTCCGCGCAGCACATGCGCCTGTTGACGCTGGGGGTGATCTTGCTGCTGGTGCTGCGCTTCAGCCCGCGCGGTTTGATCCCCGAGAAATAGGCGCGTAGCGTTAGGACAGATGGGGGGCATTCTGCCCCCCAACGCCTTTCAGGCTCCCCCCCTGAGGATATTTTTGCCGAAAAGAAAGCGGAGATGCGTTCAGGATGCGACAGATTTTGTCGCGTCTGAACATGCTGTCACTTGGGGTGCCGCGCCAATCTGGACGAAACCTTGTGGGAGTTTGTCATGAAGAACCATGCGCGGGTCGTTGTTATCGGGGGCGGTGTTGTTGGCTGTTCGGTGCTCTATCATCTGACCAAACTCGGTTGGTCGGATGTGATGTTGATCGAACGCTCGGACCTGACCTCGGGGTCGACCTGGCATGCGGCAGGCGGGTTTCATACGCTGAACGGCGATACCAATATGGCCGCGCTGCAAGGCTATACCATCCGGCTGTATAAGGAGTTGGAGGCGATCACCGGCATGTCTTGCGGCTTGCACCATGTCGGCGGGATCACCCTTGCGGATAATCAGGCGCGGTTCGAGATGCTGAAGGCGGAACGCGCCAAGCACCGCTATATGGGCTTGGACACCGAGATTCTGGGGCCGGAGGAGATTGGCAAGCTGACCGATGGCATGGTTAATCTGGAGGGGATTATCGGCGCGCTTTATGATCCGCTAGATGGTCATCTGGACCCGTCGGGCACCACCCATGCCTATGCCAAGGCGGCCCGGATGGGCGGGGCCGAGATTGTGCTGCACAACCGGGTGTTGGAGACGAACCCGACCAAGGACGGCTGGGAAGTGGTGACCGAGAAAGGCATCGTGACCTGTGAGCATCTGGTCAATGCGGGGGGGCTGTGGGCGCGCGAAGTAGGGGCGATGGCGGGGGTTTACCTGCCACTGTTGCCGATGGCGCATCAGTACCTGGTCACCGATGACATCCCCGAGATCATGGACATCCTGAAATCGGGCCGCGAGTTTCCGCATGTGATGGACCCCGGCGGCGAAAGCTATTTGCGGCAGGAAGGCCGGGGCCTGTGCATCGGGTTCTATGAAAAACCCTGTGAGCCGTGGTCGGTCGATGGCACGCCTTGGGGTTTCGGTCATGAGCTGCTGAACGAGCAGTTCGACAAGATCGAGGACTCGGTGAATTTCGCCTATCGCCGCTTTCCGGTGCTGGAACGCTCGGGCGTGAAGCGGGTGATCCACGGGCCGTTTACCTTTGCGCCCGATGGCAATCCGCTGATCGGCCCGGTGCCGGGCCTGCGCAACTATTGGTCGGCCTGCGCGGTGATGGCGGGGTTCAGCCAAGGTGGCGGCATGGGGCTGGCGCTGGCGCAATGGATGATCGAGGGCGAAGTTGAACGCGATCCGCGCGGCTTTGATGTGGCGCGTTTTGGCAATTGGACGACGCCGGGCTATACCGTGCCCAAGGTGATCGAGAATTACCAGATGCGGTTCAGCGTCAGCTATCCGAATGAGGAGCGCCCCGCCGCCCGCCCCTTCCGCACCACGCCGATGTATGACGTGTTTGACAAGATGGGCGCGGTCTGGGGCCAGCAATACGGGTTGGAAGTGGTGAACTATTTCGCCCTGCCCGGTGAGCCGCGCTATGAGGAGCCTTCGTTCAAACGCTCCAACGCCTGGGAAGCGACGCGCCAGGAGGTGATGGCGGTGCGTGAGGCGGTGGGCATCAACGAGGTGCAGAATTTCGGCAAATACCTTGTCAAAGGCCCGCGCGCCCGCGTCTGGCTGGACCGGATCATGGCCGGGCTGATCCCGAAACCGGGGCGGCTTTCGCTGACGCCGATGTTGGCGGCAAGCGGCAAGATCATCGGCGATTTCACCGTGTCTTGCTTGTCAGATACCGAATTCCAACTGACCGCCAGTTATGGCGCGCAGGGCTGGCATGGCCGCTGGTTCGAGCAGCATATGGAAGACGGCGTCAGCGTCGAGAACATCTCGGACACGCGCTCGGGCTTCCAGATTGCGGGGCCGAAGGCGCGCGAGCTGCTGTCACGCGTGACGCGGGCCGATGTCTCGGCCGAGGCGTTCCGCTTCATGGATGTGAAACCGATGACTGTGGGCATGGCGAAATGTATCGTGCAACGCGTCAGCTACACCGCCGATCTGGGCTATGAGATTTATTGCGACCATATGTCGATGCGGCATCTGTGGACGGTGCTGACCGAGGCGGGTGCCGATCTGGGCCTGCGCGCCTTTGGCATGCGCGCGATGATGAGCCTGCGGTTGGACAAATTCTTCGGCTCTTGGGGCCGCGAATTCAGCCCGGATTACACACCCTGCGAGACGGGGCTGGACCGCTTTATCCGCTGGAACAAGGACGCGGACTGGATCGGCAAGGCCCCCGCCATGGCCGAGAAAGCCGCCGGCGCCAAACGCGCGCTTTGCGCCTTTATCGTCGAGGCCAAGGATGCCGATGTCGTGGCATGGGAACCGATCTGGATTGATGGCACGGTGCAGGGCTATTGCACCAGCGGCGGCTATTCGCATTACACCGGGCAGTCGGTCGCGCTGGGGCTTATTCCGGCCGAGCAGGCCAAAGACGGGCTTGCCGTCGAGATCGAGATCTTGGGCGAACGCCGCCCGGCCCGTCTGGTGACCACGCCGCTGTTTGACGCAGACGGCGCGCGGATGCGGGGGTAACGCCTGGTGGCAAGGTCGCGGGGGCGCTGCCCCCCTGCGCCTGAAGGCGCATTCCCCCCGAGGTATTTTCGCCAAGATGAAATCAGGACGATCCATCGACTTCATCTTGGTTCGAATACCTAAGGCCGACGTCAGGTATAGTCAGAACGGCTCAATGAGTATTTGGCCATTTTCTCGTTCAGCGTGCGGCGCGGCAGGCAAAGCTCTTCCATCACGGCGACGATAGAGCCTTTGTGGCGGCGCATCGTATTGTCGATCAGCATCCGCTCAAAGGCTTCGACGTAGTCTTTCAGCGGTTTGCCT
>JBFHGI010000044.1:0-9755 GCA_041583175.1 Pseudorhodobacter sp.
CGAAGATCTGCGCAGGCGCCTGATTGATATCGCCGAGGAGCGGATCGCCGCCGAAGGCCTGTCGGCGATCAAGGCGCGCGATTTGGCCAAAGCTGCCGATTGTGCGGTGGGCGCCATCTATAACGTCTTTCCCGATCTGAACGGGCTGATCATGGCGGTGAACGGGCGCACTTTTCAGGCCTTGGGCAAAACCGTGGCCGCCTCGGTCGCCGCAAGACCGCCGTCAAAGCCGCAGGCCGAATTGATCACCATGTCGCTGGCCTATCTGCGCTACGCGTCCGAGAACCAGAACCTGTGGCGCGCGCTCTTTGACCTTGAGATGTCGACAGAGATGGACGTGCCGCAATGGTATCTGGCGGAACTGGGTAAATTGTTCGCCCTGATCGCGGCCCCCCTCGCCCGTCTTTTCCCCGACGATTCGCGGCATGACATCGAAATGATGACCCGCACGCTGTTTTCTTCGGTGCATGGAATCGTTCTTTTGGGCCTGCAACGCCGGATTTCCGGGGTTCCGATGGATAAAATCGAGGGCATGATCTCGATTTTGCTGTCGAACGTAACGTCACATAGCAAAATTTCCTGAACACCGTTCAAATAAGGCTTGAACCGCGTTCAAGTTACTGTATGTTCGATTTATGAACAATGTTCAACAATGAAGAAAAGGCAGAAAGCTGCGACCACAGACTGACATAGGGCAAACGAATTCCCGCCCGGACTGTCCGCCAGATCGCAACACAGCCCACCTTCTTTTCTTCACGATTGAACACAAACCCTGAATTGCCAGTAACGGAGAGACCCATGTTTAACACCCTTAGAACCCTGATCCTTGGTGCCAACGCCCGTGCCGAAGAATCCCTGCGCGACACTTATGCCATTGAATTGATTGACCAGAAAATCCGCGAGGCCGATGAAGGGCTGCGCGCCGCCAAGGGCACGCTGGCCAGCCTGATCCAGCGCCAGCGCGCCGAAGAGCGGTTGCTGGCAACACTGGACCAGCGCATCGCCGACATGACACGCCGCGCCGCCGAAGCAATTGACGCAGGCCGCGAGGATCTGGCGATGCAGGCTGCCGAAGCCCTCGCCCAGATGGAAAACGAACGTGTGCTGCGGTCTGAAACCGTGCTGCGGCTGGACAGCAAGATCGTGCGTCTGCGCCAGTCGGTCGAGGCAGGTCACCGCCGCATCATCGACCTCAAGCAAGGGGCCACGACCGCCCGCGCCATCCGCCGCGAACAGGCGCTGATCAAGAAGCTGCCGAATGGCGAAGCCTCGGCGATTGAAGAAGCCGAAGCGCTGATTGCCCGTGTCACCAATGCCGACGACCCCTTTGAACGCTCGGACATTCTGCGCGGCATCAATCGCGAGTTGTCACATGACGGGCTGGCTGACCGGATGGCCGATGCAGGTTTTGGCCCTGCCACCCGTGTCACAGCGGCCGATGTACTGGCCCGTCTGAAAACGAAAAACACCTAAATCTCAGGTATGTCACACCAATTCCCGCAAAGCGCCCCAATTGACGGGCATACGGAAACAAATCATTCAAGGAACTTCAAAATGTCCACTCCTAAATCTGACTCCTCCGCAATCATGTTCTTCAACGGAGTGGGCGTCGCTGTCGCCTATTTCATGCTCGCCCTGTCGATCTGGATGGCTCCGGTTGACCTTTCAACCAAAGGCTATTGGGGGCTCGGTATCCTGCTCTTGACGCTCGCCTTGGTGAACTTCGTAAAATACCGCTTTGATGCCAAGATCTCCGAAGATCGTCTGGCCCGTCTGGAAGACGCCAAGAACGAAAAGCTGATGGCGGAATATATCGGCGAAAAGTGATCCCTCGATTTTCGCCCGAAAGGAAAAGCCCCGCCCCTCCCCGGCGGGGCTTTTGCGTTGCCAGCGCGGCTGCGCTTAACCCGAAACCCCCATCGGCTGCGGGCTGGCAACAAGAGCCGAGGCGGTTTTGGGCAAGGTCAGAAAAATGATCGCCGGATTCTGGACCCTGTGTGCTTCGATCAAGGTCAGCAGATCGCTACCCCGCCCCTGCAAAACCTGTCCATCCGGCTGGCCGAGCCTGCTGACAATGCTCACCTCGATCTTAGTCGCCAAGCCCGAGGCCGCGATCTCTGCCGCGATCCGGGGCGCGACATGGACCCCCATGTAAATCGCTATCCGCGCGCCGCGATGCAGGTATTGTTGCCAGTCGGGGGCCAAGGCGTGGTCCTGGCTGGTCGCCGTGGTCAGAACCAGCGTATCCACCACACCGCGCTCGGTCATGAACAGCCCGGCGTGGGCGGCGCAGGCACTGGCTGCTGTGACCCCGGGAATGATCTCAAACGCAAGGCCGGCTGCGTGCAGCGCCTCCGCCTCCTCAGCCCCGCGCGCAAAAACGCCCGGATCGCCGCATTTCAGACGCACGACCCTTTTGCCCTGCTGCGCCGCCTGCACCAATGCCGCCGAAATACGCGCTTGCGGCCAGGAATGGTGCCCCGGCGCCTTGCCGACGAAAATACGCTCCGCTTGTGCAGACGCGAGGTTCAACAGATCCGGATCAACGAGGCGATCATAGAAAATCACATCCGCCTGTTGTAACCGTTGCGCGCCGCGTAATGTCATCAGATCGGCGCAACCCGGCCCCGCTCCAACCAATGAGACGCAATGAGCCTTCCGGCCAAAGCTGCGCGGCACCATGCTGGTGCTGAATCCGCTCGCGAAAGCATCATCTGCGCCCGACATCCGCGCCAAAGCACGCCCAAAATCTGCCGCCGCCCTCCGCAACGCGGACAAGGGGCTGGACGCTTGCAGTGAAATCAGTCTCATAGCCACGGCCTTTCCAAGTTGTTGCCCACAACGCCACTCATTCCGCTGCAATCTTCGGGGCGCAGGCCGCCAGCAAGGCCGCAAGTTCCGGCTTGCATGACCCGCAATTCGTCCCCGCACAGGTGCGCGCCGAAAGCTCGGCCACGGTTGATGCCCCGTCTGCAATGGCGCGGTGCAATGTGTTCACCCCGACCGAGAAACAGGAACACAAGATCGCCCCTTCATCGGGCAGATCAGAAGCGGACCGCCCCGCCAAAGTCGCCAGCCCGCCTTGCCCGCTGCCAATCGCATTTGCGGCAACCCGCCGCGCCAAGGCCAAAGGCGCTGGCCCCACAAACAGCAAGGCGATGAGCAAGCCATTGCGCGTTACGGCCAGCCGCGTCTGGCCGGAGCTTGCATCCTCGTACCGGCTGATGTCTGTATTCGTCAGGTCGGTCAGCTTCCCCAAAAGTGCCTCCCAATCGGATGGCCGCGATGTGCCTGCCAGTTCTGCGGTCCAGCCAGTACTGCTGCGGGCAACCGCGCAATAATCTGCCTCCACCGCGATCGGGGATTGAGAGGCCAGAAACCCGTACCAGTTGGCGGCAAAGGGCTTGGCGACAACTGCGCTGCCTTTCAATGCAGGCTGGCCCGAAACCGGATCGGTGACAGGGGCCACCACCGCATTCGCCAGGCTGGCTAGGCTATTTTGCCGCGTCCAGTGCATCGGCGAAAACAACTGCCCCCGCTGCACACGCTCGGTCAACAAAGCCCTGAATACGCCGCGCCCTTGAGGGCTGCTGATTTCAACTAGCCCGGCCAGTTCAATGCCAATGTCTTGCGCATCCAACGGATGTATTTCAACGAAAGGCTCCGCCAGATGCGCGCCGAGGCGGGGGGATTTGCCACTTCGGGTCATGGTGTGCCATTGGTCCCGAATGCGCCCCGTGTTGAAACGCACCCCCCGCGACGGCGCGGGGGCCGCAACCGCAAGCATCCGCGCGCGGCCATCGGGATGGAAAAACCCACCCTTGGCAAAAAACCGGCCACCCGAGGCACCCTGCTTTGGCACCGGCCATTGCACCGGGGCCAGCGCCTCATACGCGTTTGCATCAAGATCGGCGAGGCCGGTCAGGTCAAGATCGCGGCCAAAGCTGACAGCGGTTTGCGATAGCGCTGCATATTCGCGGAAAATCTGATCGGGAGAGGTATAGGCAAAGGCGTCCGCCCAGCCCATAAGCGCCGCTACCTGCGCAACGATCTGCCAATCCGGACGTGCCGCGCCCGGCGCGGGCAAAAACGCCCGCTGACGGGAAATGACCCGTTCCGAATTCGTCACCGTGCCGGATTTCTCGCCCCACCCCGTCGCAGGCAGCAGCACATCCGCCAAATCTCCGGTATCAGTACGGGCCATGATATCGGAGACGACTGTAAACGGCACCGCGGCAATCGCCTCGGCCACGCGGTTTGCATCCGGCAGGCTGACGGCAGGATTGGTCGACATCACCCATAGCGCCTTGATCTTGCCTGACGCACAGGCCTTGAACAGATCCACCGCTTTCAACCCCGGCGTGGTGCAGATCGTGGGGCTGTTCCAAAAGCCTTGTACGGCATCCCGGTGATCGGGGTTTTCAATATCCAGATGGTTGGCGAGCATATTGGCAAGCCCGCCCACCTCTCGCCCGCCCATCGCATTGGGTTGGCCTGTTACCGAAAACGGCCCCATTCCGGGTTTGCCGATACGGCCCGTCGCCAGATGGCAGTTCAGAATTGCGTTGACCTTATCGGTGCCAACCGCCGACTGGTTCACGCCTTGCGAATAGATCGTGACCACCTTTTCAGTGCCTGCCCAAACCCTATAGAACGCCGCAAGCTCCGCCGGGGGCACACCGCTGGCTTTCGGATCGGTCGCGCGCGCGGCCTGAACCGCGGCATCAAACCCGTTGACGTGGTTTTGCACATAGTCGGCGTCAACAGCGCCACTCTCGACAAGATGGCTCAACAATCCGTTGAACAGCGCGATATCGCCATCGGGGGCGACAGAAAGATGCAGATCGGCCAAATCGCTGGATGCAGTCTTGCGCGGATCAATATTGACAACGCGCAACGAGGGCCGCGCCGCTTTCGCCGCCACCAAGCGTTGGAACAAGACCGGATGGCACCAGGCGAGGTTGGAGCCGACAAGCACGACCAGATCGGCCTCTTCCAGATCGGCATAGGTGCCGGGCACGGTATCAGACCCGAAGGCGCGCTTGTGCCCCGCCACGCTGGACGCCATGCAAAGCCTTGAATTCGTGTCGATATTCGCAGACCCGATATAGCCCTTCATCAGCTTGTTGGCGACGTAATAATCTTCGGTCAGCAACTGCCCTGAAACATAGAACGCCACGCTGTCGGGGCCATGATCGCGGATCGCGGCGCTGAATTTTTCCGCCACGAGGTCCAGCGCCACGTCCCATTCCGCCGCTTGCCCGTTGATATGCGGGGCCAAGAGCCGCCCCTCCAGACCGATGGTTTCGCCAAGGGCCGAGCCTTTGGAGCAAAGCCGACCGAAATTGGCAGGGTGGTCCGGGTCGCCCTTGATCTGGCCATCAGCACTGGCCAGAACGCCGCAGCCGACACCGCAATAGGGGCAAGCCGTGCGAACCGTCATGCCGCCGCCCGCGCGCGCAGGGTTGTGGCGTCCAGCAATATCCGACCGCCCTCGACCCGCGTGGGAAAGGTCGCGACAGAACCTTCATCCGGTCCCTGCACCAATCCCGTTTCCAGCGAAATCACCCAATTGTGCAGCGGGCAGGTGACCGAGTTGCCATGCACGATGCCTTCGGCCAACGGCCCTTTCTTATGCGGGCAGGTGTTGTCGATCGCGAACACCTCATCTGTCGCGGTGCGAAACACCGCGACACAGCCCAGCACGGTTTTCACGACCCGCGCACCACGCGGCGCGATGTCCTCCAAGGCGGCGATATCAATCCAGTTGCTCATGCGGGCTGTCATTCTGCGGCCTCCAAGGTCAGATCGGCGAGGGGCTGATAGCTTTCGGCTTTTTTGGCGATATGCTCGGCCCATGGGTCTGTGCGGTAGATGGATTGGGACAGTTCGAACCGGTCCACCAAGGCGGTGCGGGTTTCAAGATCGCTGACCTGTTCGGTGATCCAATCAAGGCCCACCTTGCCCATCCATTTGTAAATCCGGTCCAGATATTTCGCGGTTTCACGGTAAAGCTGGGTCACGGCCTTGATAACGGCGATGGCCTCTTCCTCGGTCGCGACTTGCAGCAGCAGTTCGGTTTCGCGCACATCCATGCCCGCCGCCCCGCCGATGCTGATCTGATAGCCGCTGTCCACACAGACGACACCGATATCCTTGCAGGTCGCCTCCGCGCAATTGCGCGGGCAACCCGACACCGCCAGTTTCAGCTTATGCGGCGTCCACGACCCCCACAGCGTTTTTTCCAGCTTGATGCCAAGGCCGGTGCTGTCCTGGGTGCCAAAGCGGCAATGATCGGTGCCGACACAGGTTTTCACCGTGCGCAGACCTTTGGAATAGGCGTGGCCGGAAACCATCCCCGCCGCGTTCAGATCGGCCCAGATCGCGGGCAAATCCTCGCCCTTCACGCCCAAAAGGTCGCTACGCTGGCCACCGGTCACCTTTACCGTCGGCACCATGTATTTCTCGGCGGCATCCGCAATGGCGCGCAATTCGGCGGGGGTGGTGATACCGCCCCACATGCGCGGCACCACGCTGAACGTGCCGTCTTTCTGGATATTGGCGTGTTTGCGTTCGTTGATGAAACGGCTTTGCGGATCATCGGCATAGTCCAGCGGCCAATCGGCCAGAAGGTAGAAGTTCAGCGCCGGACGGCAGGAATGGCAGCCATCGGGGGTGGACCAGTTGCAGGCCTGCCAGACGGCGGGCATGGATTTCAGCTCTTGGCTTTTGATCATACGGCGCACGTCCTCATGCGTCATATCGGTGCATTTGCACATCGGCTGGCTGGTCGGCAGCACGAAACTATCGCCCATAGTCACTGCGAGAACCTGCTCTACCAATCCCGTGCAAGACCCACAGGAAGCGCTGGCTTTGGTCACCGCGCGGATGGCGCCAAGATCGGTGGACCCCGCCGCAATCGCGTCTACAATCTGCCCTTTGCAAATGCCGTTGCAGCCGCAGATTTCCGCATCACGCGGTAAGGCTGCAACGGCCGCTAAAGGGTCCAGGGGGGTCCCCCCCTGATAGGCGGGACCAAAGATCAGCGTGTCCCGCATCTCGGCAATCTCGGTCTTGTCCTTGATCAGACCAAAAAACCAGTTGCTGTCGGTGGTATCACCATACATCACCGCCCCGATCACCGCGCCATCCTCGATCACCAATCGGCGGTAAACCCCGCGCGCCGGATCGCGGAAGACAATATCCTCGCGTCCTTCCCCTTCGGCAAAATCACCGGCGCTGAACAGGTCACAGCCCGTGACCTTCAATTTGGTCGCAAGTTCCTTGACGACAAAGGCATCTTCCTGCCCCAACAGCGAATGGGCTACCACCTTGGCTTGATCGTACAGTGGAGCGACAAGGCCGAAGAGGCATTTGTTGAACTCCACACACTCGCCCACGGCATAAATATCGGGGTCAGAGGTTTGCATTTGCGCGTTCACCTCGATCCCCCGCGCCACCGTCAGGCCCGCATCATTGGCAAGCCGGGTTTCGGGGCGGATACCGACGGCCATAACGACCAGATCAGCCTCCAGCACTGTCTTGTCTTCCAGCAGAACCGCCTCGACACGGGTTTCCCCCAATATGGCAGCGGTCGAGGCGCGGCAGATCACCTTGACGCCTTTGTTCTGCAAATCGCGGCGCAGCAGGAAGCCCGCGCTTTCATCAAGTTGACGCTCCATCAGGTGGCCCATCAGGTGCAGCACGGTCACATCCATCCCGCGCTCGGCCAAGCCAGCGGCCGCCTCCAACCCCAAGAGCCCGCCACCGATCACCACGGCCTTGCCGCCTTTGGCAGCCGCTTCGATCATCGCATTGGTATCATCCAGATCGCGGTAGGTGATGACGCCGGGCAAATCCTTGCCCTGAACCGGAATGATGAAAGGTGCAGAGCCGGTTGCGACCAGCAGCTTGTCATAGGCCACCGTGCCATTCTGGCCTGTCACCGTCTTCGCGGCACGATCAATTGCCGTGATATGCTCGCCAAAGCGGCAGGTTACGCCATTGGCAGCATACCAGTCATCGCCATGCGTCACGATATCCGCATAGGTCTTTTCGCCCGACAGAACCGGAGACAGCATGATCCGGTTATAATTGCCCCGCGCCTCGGCGTTGAAGAGCGTGATCTCATAGGCGTCCGGGTCTGCGTCCAGCAGATGCTCCAGCACCCGCCCCGAGGCCATACCCGCACCGATAACAACAAGTTTCTGTTTCATAGCTTCACTCCGCCGCGATTGCTTTGGGTTTCGGTGTCCCGCCGGTGGCGGGCGATTTGGGCGCATTGCCATGCTCGTATTCCTCAAGGAAATCGAGCACTTCCTGCCGATAGGCGTAGTAATCAGGGTGTTCGAGCAGCGCCTTGCGCGTGCGCGGGCGCGGCAGTTTTACATCTGTAATCTTGCCAATGGTCGCTTGCGGACCGTTGGTCATCATCACCACGCGATCAGCCAACAAGATCGCCTCGTCCACATCATGCGTCACACAAATCGCGGTGACTTTGGTGCGCGACCACACTTCCATCAGCACCTCTTGCAGCTCCCAGCGCGTCAGGCTGTCAAGCATCCCGAAGGGCTCATCCAGCAGCAGCAATTTGGGGGAAAGCGCAAAGGCGCGGGCGATACCGACGCGTTGCTTCATGCCGTTGGACATGCTGGCCGCACCGCGGTCCATCGCATCGGCAAGGCCCACACGCTCAAGATAGTATTCCACCACATCCTGCCGCTCGGCCTGGCTTGCGGTCGGGTAAACCTTGTCCACCCCGATGGCCACATTCTCCTTGGCGGTCAGCCACGGGAACAGGTTGGGCGACTGGAACACCACGGCGCGCTCAGGGTCAGCCCCCATCACGTGCCGCCCATCCAGCTTGATCGCACCCTCGCTGATGCTGTTCAGCCCTGCGGCCATGGTCAGCACGGTGGATTTCCCGCACCCCGAATGGCCAATGAGGCTGATAAACTCGCCCCGATCAATTTTAAGATCGAAGTTCTCCACCACGGTCAGCGGCCCTTTGGGCGTAGGATAGATCTTGTGCAACTGGCTGAAATCCAGAAAGCGGTTGTCGATCAGCCCTTCCTGCGCCTGCGCCACAGCGGCCGGCAGATGGTGGATCGGGGTGACATTGGGCAAACTCCGGCTTTCTTCGACCTTTGCCTCGATCCCGACATCCATCAGATATTTCGTCACCGATGCCCGCAATTTCTTGAACATAGGGTCGGCGTTCATCGCCATCCGGTCGCGCGGGCGTGGCAACGTCACCTTGACCGGATCGGCCAGGGTGCCGTCAGGGTTCAGGATGATGATGCGGTCAGCCATCAGGATCGCCTCATCCACATCATTTGTGATCAGGATGCAGGTCTTCTTGTCGGTTTCCCAGATCTCGAGGATCTCATCCGCCAGATTTGCACGGGTCAAGGCGTCCAACGCCGAAAGCGGCTCGTCCAGCAAAAGCATCTCCGGGTCCATCGCCAAGGCGCGGGCCACCGAGACACGCTGGCGCATCCCGCCCGAAAGCTCTGCCGGACGGCGGTTGATCGCGTGCCCAAGGCCAACCATTTGCACATAATGGTCAATCTTGGCGCTGCGCTGTGCCTTGGTCAGCTTGGGGAAGACTGCATCTACAGCCAGCCCGACATTGCCACCCACCGTCAGCCACGGCATCAGGGAATAGCTTTGGAACACCAAACCGCGTTCCGGCCCCGGCCCTGCAATCGGGGCGCCTTTGAACAAGACGCTGCCTGTGTCGGGCAGTTCCAACC